>NZ_JBCOCI010000338.1:352-1448 GCF_040929485.1 Phocaeicola sp. RTP21198st1_B8_RTP21198_201120
CGATGAGATAATCCATCGGGCGGAAATATTCCATGCAGATTTTATGGGTCTTCTGGTAGTAGAACTTCCCTTTGGAAGTAACTTTCTCATCGAATACATCGAGATATTTCACTTGGGTAAAATCGGTTTCGATGGACTCTACGGTTTGCGCCTCCTTTGCCAGGCGGCTTTCAAACTCTGTCTTTTGCGCCATCTTTTTCATGCTCTGGGCATGGATAGAGGCTATTGACAAGAAGAAAAGCGATAAATATATTAATAAAGTTCTCATACCTTTTTTATTTTATGCCAATAGTTTGTCCGGATGGACAGCAGTATATCCTTGTTCTTTCAGCAAATCCAAGATTTGTTTCACTAGCTGGTCGCTGTCCGGCATCCGGTCGTGCAACAGAATAATGGCTCCCGGTTCAAGACGTTTCCGAATCCTGGCAAGGACTTTATCCGGTGCTGGTTGTTGTGTATCTAGTGTACGGATGCTCCATCCTATAGAGGTATATCCTAACTGTCGAACGGCTTTCGCAATCGTTGGATTAGTGACACCAAACGGCGGACGAAACAAACTAACCGGCTGCGAAGTTACTCGTTCTAGTTCACACTGACAAGTTTGCAAGTCTTTTTTCATCTTGGAGAGCCCGTATAGCGGGAATAAACCGGAATGGGTATGCGAATGATTTCCAATCAGATGACCTTCTGCCACCATTTTTTGCAAGATTGCTTCATTCCCTTTTACCTTATGACCGATACAGAAGAAACAGGCGGTTACCTGATATTCTTTTAGTACCTGCAGAACTTTGGGAGTCTGTAGGGAGTCGGGGCCGTCATCAAAAGTCAGGGCGACAATCTTTTCCGCAGTATGCTTTTTGCAAAATGACCGGAGGTAAATTCCCGATTGAATGCTATAAGAGGCATAAACGAGAAAAGACAGGAGCAAGAGCAAGCAAAGAAGGAGGCAAACGATTATCATACGCTTTTCCGGATTAGAATCAATGAATGATTGATGGAGTGGTGATGATTGTAAATCAATATATGGGTCGAGGTAGTGCAGTTGGCCGATTCGTTCACTGCTTTCCATACCGCATACGATGTTGCGGTAGGATAT
>NZ_JBCOCI010000339.1:0-1071 GCF_040929485.1 Phocaeicola sp. RTP21198st1_B8_RTP21198_201120
CTCCTGCACTTCTTCATTCACGCTTTCGATGTGCTGAATATTGATTGCCGAGATCACATTGATTCCCTCATCCAGCAAAGTTATCACATCCTGCCAACGTTTCTCGTTCAAGCTACCTTCTACATTCGTATGAGCCAGTTCATCCACAATTACAATTTCCGGATGGACACGGATAATCGTATCCAGATCCATTTCTTCCAATTCTTTCCCCTTATAGAAGATTTTGCGACGCGGAATGACAGGGAGCCCTTGCAGCAATGCTTCCGTCCCGGCGCGTCCATGAGTTTCGATATAGCCGATTTGCACGTTCACACCGTTCTCCAGCAGTTCATGCGCCTCCTGAAGCATACGATATGACTTTCCCACACCGGCTATCATACCGATATAGACCTTGAATTTGCCCCGGTGGGACTTCTTTATCAGATCCAAAAAATACTGTACACTATGTTCTCTATCATCCATTACGTCAATCTGTTATTTTAAACATCCTAACCCGTAGTAATCATCACGATCACCACGGGTTTCACAAAAATTCATGAGTTTATTTTATGGCCTTAAAGTTACGCCAAATACTAAATGGGCGTCCTCCAAACGTGGATTCCATATAGCCTGTACAAATATAGGCAATGAAAACTTATCATTAAAATTTATTGCTTTCGTTGCTTTCAAAGCTAGGTTCGTCACTGCAAACCCATTCACATTATACTGCGGAGTCTTATAAGGAACCACTCCACAAGTAGCATTCAGATCAACTCCTTTCACACTGAACGGATAATTCAGTTCTACGTAAGAAGAGTATGCCTGCTTTTCCTCCCCCTCATCAGTCGTTTTTCTGTCAGCACCGGCAAACATGGTATACCATGCGATAGATAACGGGAACTTTTCAATAGGAAGCGTATAAGCTAACCCTGCTTCAAAATGATGTCCGGTGTCTCCACTTTTAAAATGGAAATAATTATTGGTAAGTTCTCCATTAGCCACATCAGCTTGTCCGTCCCACCAAAGAGTGGCTACAGAAAGTGTCGGTCCCGCTTCACCAATCTTATAAGCTGCGGTTAGGTCAATTTCTTT
>NZ_JBCOCI010000339.1:1081-1446 GCF_040929485.1 Phocaeicola sp. RTP21198st1_B8_RTP21198_201120
CTTTCACTCAAACTGGTTGAGCCCCATGCAGTAAGCGAGAAATTACCTACGCTAAATCCCAAAGTCGGCTGAAAGGAAGCGGCTCCCCCCTGATAAATACCACGCCATACATACGAACTTACCAAATCACCTTGTATAGTAAACTCTTGTGCTTGTGCATTGCTAGTTCCCAACATACATACGGCTGCTACAGCCATTGTTCCTAAAATACTCTTTTTACTAAAAAAACTTTTCATACTTTTTATCTAATTCTATTTTATGTTCCTGTAAAAAAGCAGCGCCCCATCCAACCCTGTTAATTTGAACCGCGGCATAACCCAAACGGTCCGGACAGGAACGCTGCTCAATCTTCATCTACTTATTGC
>NZ_JBCOCI010000340.1:0-617 GCF_040929485.1 Phocaeicola sp. RTP21198st1_B8_RTP21198_201120
AGAAATGGAAGGCGTTGCCTATGCCATTGATTATAAATATATGTGTTCCGATCCGGGACAGACATTGATTAAGAACGCCATTAAAGAATATGGATTGGATGGCGTTGTCGTTGCTGCCTGTTCTCCGCGAATGCATGAACCTACCTTTCGGAGAGCATGTGCGGAAGCCGGATTGAATCCTTATCTGTGCGAGATAGCTAATATTCGTGAGCATTGCTCTTGGGTACATGAGAAAGGGGAGGCAACTACCCGTAAGGCTGTTGATATTGTCAAAAGTCTGGTTGAAAAGGTAAAGCGGAATCATCCTTTGGTTCCCATTCAGGTTCCTATCACCAAAAAAGCACTGGTGATTGGAGGAGGAATTCCCGGAATTCAGGCAAGTCTGGACATCGCCAATTGCGGACATCAGGTCATTCTGGTAGAGAAAGAACCGTCCATCGGCGGACACATGTCACAGCTTTCGGAAACTTTTCCTACATTAGACTGTTCGCAGTGTATTCTTACTCCCCGAATGGTGGAAGTAGCGCAGCATCCGAATATCACTCTTTATACGTATGCCGAACTGGAGCATGTGGAAGGATTTATCGGTAATTTTAAAGCCAGTATACGCCTGAAAG
>NZ_JBCOCI010000340.1:627-1442 GCF_040929485.1 Phocaeicola sp. RTP21198st1_B8_RTP21198_201120
CCGGTTGCGGACTTTGTACGACTAAATGTCCCAACAAAAAGATACCGAGCGAATTTAATGCCGGTTTGGGAATGCGTACAGCTATTTATGTTCCTTTTCCGCAAGCAGTGCCCAATAAACCGGTGATTGATAAAGAACATTGTACCCATTATCGCAATGGTAAATGCGGAGTCTGTGAAAAGCTATGTCCTACGGGGGCTATCCGTTTCGGACAAGAGGACCGTATTATCACCGAAGAAGTCGGAGCGATTGTAGTAACTACAGGATTCAATGTGTTGAATACAGACTTTTTTCCCGAATATGGATATGGGAAATATAAAGATGTCATTACCGGATTGCAGTTTGAGCGTCTGGCATCGGCTTCCGGTCCTACATTCGGAGAGATTCGCCGTCCGTCTGACGGACAGATTCCTCAAAAGATTGTATTTGTAGCCTGTGCCGGTTCCCGTGATCCGGCCAAAGGAATTCCTTATTGCTCTAAGATATGCTGTATGTACACAGCCAAACATGCGATGCTTTATCAGCACAAGGTGCATGGTGGCGAATCGTACGTGTTCTATATGGATATTCGTGCCGGAGGAAAGAATTATGAAGAATTTGTGCGCCGTGCCATTGAAGAGGATGGAGTGAATTACGTCCGTGGTCGCGTCGCCCGTATATATGAGAAGAACGGTAAATTGATTGTTAAAGGAGTAGACACCCTGTTGGGAGCATCACCTGTCGAGATAGAAGCTGACATGGTAGTGCTTGCTACAGCGGGAGTTGCCAACAAGGGAGCGGAAGAACTGGCGCAGAAGATGCACATTTCTTATGAC
>NZ_JBCOCI010000341.1:0-1162 GCF_040929485.1 Phocaeicola sp. RTP21198st1_B8_RTP21198_201120
GAAGTCATCCGTGATTTCTTTGTGAGATGCTTTATTGTCCGGTTGCAGCTTCTCCATGGGAGTGATTTTTTTCATTATCACTGCTGATGATTCTATCCGTATATTGGAAAGATAGTAGACCAGCCTGCCGTCTTTTACTTGAAACAGGGCTTTGCAATAGTAAGTATTCTTCTGATTTGAATCTGCTTGCGAGGCAAGTATCAGATCGCAACTGAAGTTTTTAGCCGGTACGTTTACCTCTGTGATCCCTTCCCGTAGCTGCGGACAGACATTTTTGACAGTCCATAACAGTGCATTAGCGTAGATGTTCTCGTCATGCATGCTGCTGAAAGGGGTAAATCCGCTGACCACATATTTATTGCCGTCTGCACTGACGGGATAGCTCTTTTTCTGTTCGGTGAAAGTCTGTGCTATCAGCGGGATAACTCCCGTCAGCAGATACATGATTGCCAGAAATTGTCGTTTGGTCATCATATTCCGTTATTTTTAAGAAAACAGCATCCACGGCCCTTTTTGCGAAGAGAAAAGATCGTGGACGCTGAATAAATAATATGGTTTATTGAGGTTTGGTTGTCCTTAGAAGGCAATACCTAGACGAATCATAAAGTTACTGGTCTTGAATCCGTCGGCATCGCTGAATGTATCTATGAATCCGCGCTGATAGGTGAGATCCAGGTTGAAACGGTCGTACCAGACTCCTACACCGATATTCATACCGGCATCGAAATGATTGTAGTCAACTTCCATGTAATCTGCGTAATCTCCCCAACTGATGCTCTCTCCGTCTGCTTTCATTTTGCTCGTGTAATCGTAGCTGGCAAAGACTCCTACATGCGGGTCGATATGAACATTGTCCGCCACTGCAAATTTCCATCCGAATGTGAACGGAGAGTATTGTATATTATGAGCCATGCACTTCGTGTCTTCCACTTTGAAACCACGGGAGCCGAGTCCAAATTCCATTCCCCAGTATCCTCCTGTGCTGCCTAAAGGCTTCTGGTAGCCAAATGTTGCGTTATATCCGATGTTTGAGTCAGCTCCTTCGGCTCCGTCACCGGAGAAGTTCATGATATTCAAACCTGCACGCAAGAACCATTGTGTGCTGCTGGCTTGCTTCTCTGTTTTGACGATTGCACTTCTGGATGATACGATTTGCGCTTGA
>NZ_JBCOCI010000341.1:1172-1439 GCF_040929485.1 Phocaeicola sp. RTP21198st1_B8_RTP21198_201120
CAATAAGAGTGCGGCAATCATTGATAGTACTTTTTTCATTGTTATTTATGTTTTAGTGATTAATTCTTATTCTTAACGACAGGTGCTATCTGGCTTTTTCCATCCGTGGGTGATAACTTCTGCAGACGTATCCATTCATAATCGTCCTGGGTGGCAGGATGCCAGTTGACAAAGATGCCGGGATAACCTACTACTGTAACCGTGTATCCCCCTGTTTTTTCATTATCTTCCACTTTGAAAGTGGCTCCCATGATGACATCGCAGTTG
>NZ_JBCOCI010000342.1:0-1436 GCF_040929485.1 Phocaeicola sp. RTP21198st1_B8_RTP21198_201120
GGGATTTACAGGCTATCATCGGAACGGAACCCATAGACGCGGTAGATAAGTATTACCGTGAAGATCATGCGGACGGTACGGAACCGGACGGCATGGCGGAAACTTTGCGGCTGATGCAGCAGGCGGTGGCAATGTTTACCTGGTTAAAGGTCATTCCCACTTTGGACGCACAACACGGAACGGCCGGACGTGGCAAACACCTTGGAGAGAATGAAACGGGTATGACCGCCTTACAGGAGTTCAAGGATGAAGAGAATATCCGGAACCTGGCTTATGAAGCCGTAGACGCGTTGGTGGAGTTAATGGACCGCGAAAAGTTTGATTTCTGGATGAACGGCATTAAGAAAAAGGCTATAAACCGGCTTCTAATCCAGAATAAGGAAACGTTCGATGAATATTACAATATCGGCAGTCACCGGCTTTTTCTGGTGCTTATTCCTATGATCCGTTATAATAAACTGATTGAAGGCGATACCGTTTTAACGGAGAAATTGCTGGAGTATGTACGCCGCCCGCTTGCACTTCTCACCATAAAAAAGGCCGTTGAACGTTTACCGGTGGAAGTTCTACCCAATGGAATCGTACAGGTACAGCAGAGCACAACCGTACGGGATAAATTGCGGGCGGAAAAAGAGGCCCGGCAATCGGTTGCTAACAGTCTGGAGCAGGACGCGGCGGCTTACCTGGATGTATTGCAGGATATCATCAGGGAACTGGATGCGCAGTCGGAAACGGTGGATTACTATATACCGGGTGTTACCGTACAATCCAAAGGAATAACCTTTTAATGTCCGGACATGGAGAAGTTTACATATAATAGTAAGACGGCGGAGGTTCCTTCATGCCTGGATGAAGTCAGCAGTGAGCAGTACCGGCAGTTTCTTATATTGTCGGTACTGATGAACCGCGGTACGATCAGCCCCGGACAGTTCCGCGTAAAATGGCTTTCTTTCCTTCTGGGCATGAAAGCGGATTACACCATGTACCGGCGTGAGATCATCCGGGAGCTGGACGGCCAACTGGAAAAGCTGGACGGCTTTTTCTCTTATACGACCGGTAAGGAGGGCGAGCGGATCGTTACGCCCATTCTGAAAACCGGTCGTAACCTGATGCAGGATTTCGGGGGCTGGCATGGTGTCGGTGACATGCTGAACGGTCTTACTTTCGGTAACTTTTGTGATTGCCTGGATTTGTTGCAGCAAAGCAAGCAGGCGGTGACAGAAAAAGACGAACCGGCTATAAATGAAATCTTCCAGGATATCACATTAAAGCTTTACCGGTACAAGGACCCGGAGAAGATGCCGGCCGTTCCTTCCTTGCTTGCCATTCATGCGGTAAACTTCTTTTCCGCTGTTTGGGAAATGGTTCTTTCCGGACCGGTTTATATTGGTGGTGAAGATATTGACTTTCGGATATTATTTCAGAAGGTGGCATCC
>NZ_JBCOCI010000343.1:0-1432 GCF_040929485.1 Phocaeicola sp. RTP21198st1_B8_RTP21198_201120
ATCCAGGCTAAAGAATTTCCGAAAGATGATCCGGAATTTGATGCGGATAATTTGAAATACTCTTGTATTCGTTATGCACCGATTGCTATTGAAAATGCAATGGGTCCCTCTTGGGTAGATCCGCGCAGTGGAGAAATACTGAATGCTTCTGTATATCTGTATCATGATGTTATAAAGTTGTTGAATAACTGGATTTTTATCCAGACTGCTCAAGCTGACAAACGTGTCCGTCATAAAATTATTCCAAGGGAAGTGATGGATGATGCTTTACGTTATGTCGTTTCACACGAAGTAGGACATTGTCTCGGATTTATGCACAATATGAGTGCTTCTTCCGTCATTCCGGTGGACTCTCTGCGTTCTCCTTCGTTTACACAGAAACATGGCACCACTACCTCTATAATGGATTATGCACGTTTTAATTATGTGGCACAACCCGGTGATATGGAGCGTGGAGTTCGTATGATGCCTCCTCGCTTTGGGCTGTATGATGATTATTTGATTCGTTGGAATTATACACCGGTACCGGAAGCCAAAACAGAGGAAGAAGAGTATGCGATTACTTCAAAGTGGATTACGGATTTATCCGGTGATCCTGTATATCGGTATGGAAAACAACAGTCGGATATACTTGACCCTCGTTCTCAAACGGAAGATCTGGGAGATGATGCGGTAAAAGCAACTCAATATGGTGTGAAAAACCTGAAGTATATCTTGGCTAATCTGAACCAATGGCTGGATAAGGAAGATAATGATTATAAACACCGATCTGCTATTTATGATGGTATTATAATGCAGTATTTGACTTATATGTTGCATGTTTATCATAATATCGGTGGCATTTATCTGCATGAAAAACTGGTCGGTGATAAAGTGGAAGCTCTGGAAAGTGAACCGAAGGAGAAGCAAAAAGAGGCAATGAGTTATTTTCTGGAACAGCTGGAAACGATGGATTGGTTAGATAACAGCGATGTATTGGATAAGTTGCCTATGGTTGGTAAACCTTCTGATGCTTTGCGTAATGTGCTGATGAAATTATTGATGGCGGCTCCTGCCCGTGTGGAATTTTCGGCACTGAAAGCTGAAGGCGATAAATATGATGTTGACGAATGTATGAATGACATTTATGAATACATCTGGAGTTCTACTTTGAAAGGGCGTAAACTAACCTCTACTCAAATGAAGTTGCAGAATTTATTTATTAAACAGTTAGCTTCAACGGCAAAGATTAATTGGAATAAAGATTCGAAATCATTGGCAGATGAGGATGTTTGGGAATCGTTAACCACGCTTCATCATAAGATAGGGGAAGGACACAAAGGATGTTGTGTGTCGGACTTGGAACGTATGTTTAATCCTGTAGCCGGATTTGAAGAACCAATGGCCGAGTACTTTGTCCCCAGAAATCAGGAGAGTATGTGTTATGGTTATT
>NZ_JBCOCI010000344.1:0-503 GCF_040929485.1 Phocaeicola sp. RTP21198st1_B8_RTP21198_201120
AGATTCCCGTAATGGTTACGTCCTCTGATTAAACAAGGTTTGTATGCGACTCCAATTCCCCATGTCCGATAGTTGTTCCAAAATGAATCAGGACAGATATGACCACATGAAGCACATTCGTCCCATTTAATATAGCCGTTGATGAAATACTCCCAAGCGTTATGGTGACGTGTTTCATGTTCCCATGCGATGGTAGCATCCAGCCCACGTTCATAAAGTGCACCAACTCCCAAGGATAAACGGTCACTGTGACTTTGTGCAAATGAAGAAATGGTACAACTGAGTACCATTATCAATGATAAGATGATTTTCTTCATGGCTTATTCCTCCATCATTAGACATGAGTTGAAAGAGTCCGCATACAGCACATCTTCATAATCGATGTCAAGGCTGATGGTTCGGCCACTGATTTGTTTCTCAGAAAGTTCAATAGTTAGGACTTTGTCATTGGGGAAGGTCATCTTCTTCAGAACTATGACATTTCTGTATCCATGCTTGAAACT
>NZ_JBCOCI010000344.1:589-1423 GCF_040929485.1 Phocaeicola sp. RTP21198st1_B8_RTP21198_201120
GCCTTGGATATTTTCTTGTCGTTTAGCTTGATGCGCAACTCATCGATGTCAAACCGTATGTTGGTGCGGTTCTCTATGCTGAAATCCAAAAAGAAATATTCACCAACTGAGTAGATGTTATTCAACCGCATAGTCATACGATGCTGTCTGGTACTCACATTACGTATTCTCGCAGGGGAGTTCCATATCGTTCTGGCATATCTGGTCATCTCTTCTGTACTCATTGAGACTGCCGGGTTGTGGTATGGAATTTTCTCTTCCGGCTGGATTTGTTTGTCAGACACTGCCTCCTGCATACGTGTGGTATAGATGAGCGCATATTGTGTACGATAGCGTTCTGTTACAATCGTCACAATGGCAAGAATATCTCCATCGGCATGTATGTCAGCTCCTTCTTTAGGTTTAAGACGGATGGTATTGTTGATGGGCTGGTCTCCAACAACGGCATCAGTGGAGATGTCGACAAAGCGTACTGGTTCTGTGGCTGTGATAACAGTTGTCACATTCTCATTAACGGTGAGCTGTTCGATTTCCTGATACGTCTGCTGAGCCATAGAGGGGAGGGGTGCCAAAACACATACCGCCAATGCGCCGATTCTTTTAAAAGTCTTCAGTTTCATAATATCTACGTGCTTAAATTATTTTTCTTTGTTGTTTGAATGAGAATTAATTAGGTAAACAAAAGTGCCATATTTGAGCTTGGCTTTATTTTTTTTGATTGCCTTGCTGACGGCATTACTGCTTTTCTGGACTGCATTGGAAATAGCTTGCGCTCCCCATGATGCCAGACTGTTTCCAGATGTGGTTGTATTGGTGAGTGTAGATGTATTGCTT
>NZ_JBCOCI010000345.1:0-278 GCF_040929485.1 Phocaeicola sp. RTP21198st1_B8_RTP21198_201120
GGTAGAAGCCGGACAAAGCAAAGAACTTTCATACAATCTAAGCAGTTCTTCTGCAAATAACCAGATAAAGCTGGAAGTATCACGCATACCTTCGGTTGATATCAGCCGCCGGTTCGACTTCTTATATAACTATCAGCACCATTGTACGGAACAGTTGACTTCCAAGGCTTTGCCTCTTCTGTTTGTCGGTCAATTCAAAACAATAGATAAGATAGAAGCCGAAAAGATAAAGACAAATATACAGGAAGCTATCCGGCAGATTTATGGTCGTCAACTCC
>NZ_JBCOCI010000345.1:347-1421 GCF_040929485.1 Phocaeicola sp. RTP21198st1_B8_RTP21198_201120
TTCTTATGCAGGAATGTTCCTGACACTGGCACAAGAAAAAGGATACGCCGTTCATTCGAATGTACTGAACAAGTGGAAGCGTTTTCAACGTGCTGCCGCACAAAACTGGCGGATGCCGCAGGATGCAAGCGGCTGGCAACAATGGCAGTCGGAATTGCAACAGGCTTTCCGCTTATATACGCTTGCATTGGCAGGAGTACCGGAATATGGGGCCATGAACCGGATGAAAGAACAGGCAGGATTATCCATTCAAGCTAAATGGAGACTGGCAACAACCTATGCACTGACCGGAAAGATGAAACCGGCTGAAGAACTGGTGTATAATGCAGAAACAACAGTAAGCCCCTACTCTTCCATGAATCAGATTTATGGTTCCTCCGACCGTGATGAAGCTATGATTCTGGAAACACTGATCCTGATGAACCGGGAACGGGATGCTTTGCAGCAGGCAAAAGTCGTTTCAAAGAATCTGTCACAAGAGGAGTGGTTCAGTACACAATCCACCGCTTTTGCTCTTATGGCAATGGGACGTCTGGCTGAAAAGCTATCAGGCACACTGGATTTCGTATGGACATGGAACGACAAACAACAACCTGCCGTGAAATCGGCTAAAGCTGTGTTTGAAAAGGAAATCGCCACCACTCCCAAATCCGGTATGATTGCTGTGAAGAATCAAGGAAAAGGAGCGCTTAGCGTAGACCTTATCACACGCACACAGTTGTTGAACGATACATTACCGGCCATCAGCGACAATCTTCGCATGGATATAAGATATGCCAACCTGAACGGTACACCAATCTCTGTCAATGATATTATACAGGGAACTGACTTTATGGCTATCACTTCCATATCCAATATTAGCGGAACTTCCGATTACACCAATCTGGCACTGACGCATATCATACCGTCCGGTTGGGAAATATACAACGAAAGAATGGTTGCCCCCGAAACGGAAAGCGGAGCAGCCGACGGTTCCGGTAAATCCGTCAGCAAATATAATTATCTGGATATACGCGATGACAGGGTATTAACTTATTTCAATTTGCGTCGTGGTGAAACAAAAGTATTCACTGT
>NZ_JBCOCI010000346.1:0-368 GCF_040929485.1 Phocaeicola sp. RTP21198st1_B8_RTP21198_201120
ATGTATAAACAATTGCAATATCCTTTTGTTATCTTTATAGGCGAAATCTTAACCTAATGTATTAAACCTCTTAATTACTCTAGAAAAATGAACAGAAATGAAATCGGTGTGAATGCCGGTAAGGTTTGGCAACTGCTTAGCAATAATGAGAAGTGGAGCTATGGACTTTTGAAGAGAAAATCCGGGCTGAAAGATAAAGAGCTGGGTGCCGCTTTGGGGTGGTTGTCAAGAGAGAGCAAAATAGAGTTCGATCAGTGCGATGAAGAGCTTTATGTATATCTCTGTGTGAATGTTTATATTGGCTGAAAGAGTTTGACGCTTTAACGAGAACAGAAGAATCTCCGGAGGAATGACAGCATAGTCAGCAC
>NZ_JBCOCI010000346.1:378-986 GCF_040929485.1 Phocaeicola sp. RTP21198st1_B8_RTP21198_201120
AACGGGTAGCAACGTGGTAGCATTGCAGCTGATGACCCGTCCGTATCATTCCATCTTTTGTGCGGAAACGGCTCATATCTATGTAGATGAATGCGGCTCTCCTGTGAAAATGACAGGTTGTCAGATTCGCCCGATTGCCACTCCTGACGGTAAACTTACCCCGGAATTGATGCAATCTTATCTGCATGGTTTCGGCGATCAGCACCATTCACAACCCAGAGCCCTCTACATCTCCCAATGTACCGAACTTGGCACCATCTATACTCCCGAAGAATTGAAACGTCTGACAGACTTTGCCCATCTGAATGGTATGTATGTACACATGGACGGAGCCAGAATAGCCAACGCCTGTGCCGCTTTGAATCTTTCCTTAAAAGAACTGACAGTAGACTGCGGAGTCGATATTCTTAGTTTTGGCGGAACGAAGAACGGACTGATGATGGGAGAGTGCGTGATTGTATTTAATAAAGACCTGCAACCGGAAGCCCGCTTCATCCGTAAGCAATCCGCCCAGCTCGCTTCGAAGATGCGTTACCTCTCTTGCCAGTTTACGGCATACCTCACAGATAACCTCTGGCTGAAGAATGCCAACCATGCCAATGCAATGG
>NZ_JBCOCI010000346.1:996-1419 GCF_040929485.1 Phocaeicola sp. RTP21198st1_B8_RTP21198_201120
TAGACGAGTTTATAAGACTTTTAAAACGTTAAAAAGGAAATCCGGAACAACAAAAGCGCCTGAATATCTGTTTTTATAGGAAGTTTGAAACTAACTTTGTCCGCAAAGTTTTCTACTTCTTATGATTATGAATACTAGACAGAACAGGCTAATCATATTCGCGCTTTTGTTGTTGACACAAACCCCGTTGGGCGCACAGCTGCATTCTACTAAAATTGAACTGCCGGAGGATTCTATATCTGCAACCATGGAAGATTCCATTCCGGCAAAGCGCAGTTTCTTTAAAAAGTTTCTTGATTACTTCAATGACGCCAATAAGGAAAAAAAGAATAAAAAGTTTGATTTCAGTGTGATAGGCGGCCCACATTATTCCAGTGACACCAAGTTCGGACTCGGACTGGTGGCAGCCGGACTATATCGAAC
>NZ_JBCOCI010000347.1:0-1417 GCF_040929485.1 Phocaeicola sp. RTP21198st1_B8_RTP21198_201120
GGCTCACCCGATAAATCAGGGGGAAAATTCTTTAATTCTATAGAAAATTTGCACCTTTGTACCATGAACAATCAAGGACTATTAGCATTGGCACAGTTGATTCTGCCATCAGAGATACTTTCAAATTTTGAAGTAGTACGTGTAGAAGAAGAGGCATCCCTTATCCGCATCTATCTTGATGAATCGGTTAAGGCTGAATATAAAGAGAACCCAGAGATTGAATCCAAAGGGTTCTGTGAAGCCGTAACTATACGTGACTTTCCAATCCGCGATAAAGGTGTTGACCTAATTGTCAGAAGACGCAAATGGTATGACAAGCAGAATAACCGATACTTCTCCGACTCTTACGACCTGAAGGCTGAAGAAACCCGCTACTCCAAGGAGTTTGCGGCTTTTTTAAAAGGAGTGTATGGAGACGATTCCTACGACCTCCCGTTCGCTTGACCGCTATTATCACATAAACGGGGATACGTTTGAAAAGCAATACAAGGAAGTGCTCAGCGGCTATCGTGAATGGTCAGAACTCTCACATGCAGAAGACTGGCTTGTCTTTCCAGAGAACATTGGTGAAAGCATCTGCATTGACGAAACGGCTCCAAGCAACGGTGAGCTGTACACTATAGTAAGCAACAGATCTTCACGTGGAGGTAAAGGTACCATCATTGCTATTGTAAAGGGTGTGGCGGCAGATGCTGTCACGGAAGCACTTATGCGCATTGACGAGGACAAGAGACTGTTGGTTAAGGAGATAACAATGGATATGTCGAATTCCATGCGACTTATAGCCAGACGCTGTTTCCCGAATGCAATGCGTACCATAGACCGCTTTCATATACAGAAACTTGCATGTGATGCCTTGCAGGAGATGCGCATCGCGCATAGATGGGATGCCATTCAAGCAGACACGGATGCCAGGGAAGAAGCCAAATGCCTGGGCGAAGCATACACTCCAATTGTGCTTGCAAATGGTGATACCCACAAGCAGTTGTTGGCTCGCAGCAGATATCTGCTTTTTAAATCTGCCGACAAATGGACGGAAAGTCAGAGACAAAGAGCTGAGGTGCTCTTTGAAACGTATCCTGATCTTAAAGAAGCCTATTCGCTTACACATTCCCTAAGAATGATATTTTCCAAGAATACCGTCAAAGATGCAGCAAGACTCTCGCTTGCACGATGGTACAACAAAGTGGACGACTCTGGCTTTAAGAGTTTCAATGTTATTGCCGCCACACTTTACGAGCACTATGATGAAGTCTTGAACTTCTTTGTAAACAGGGCAACTAATGCATTTGCAGAGTCTTTTAATGCTAAAATTAAGGCGTTTAGAGCTGCTTTAAGAGGAGTAACGGATATAAAATTCTTTCTTTTCAGACTTACAAAGCTGTATGCTTAATCCCCCAGGTTTATCGGGTGAGCC
>NZ_JBCOCI010000348.1:0-903 GCF_040929485.1 Phocaeicola sp. RTP21198st1_B8_RTP21198_201120
GTAGGTACCATTTTTGCCTCCTTTTTTTAAGTTAATAATTAAAGTTTAGAAAATATGTCTGCCTGCTTGACAGAACTTTTATTGTTTAGTCATTCCTTGTTTTGCTACAGCTTCCGTCCGTTTACGTATCTCTTCCGGATCACCGAGAAAATAGTCTTTGACAAGAGCCAGCCGGTTGTCGAATTCAAAAACGTAAGGAACTGCTGTAGGCAGGTTCAGGTTGGAAATATCTGAATCGGATATTTCTTTGAGATGCTTGATGATTCCACGCAGGCTGTTGCCATGGGCAACTACCAGCAGGTTATCCTTACATGTCAATGTGGGAAAGATGATGCACTTCCAATAAGGCATTACACGTTCAATGGCATCTTTCAAGGATTCCGTACGTGGAAGTTCCATATCCGGGACATCTGCATAACGTATGTCTTTACTCGGATTGCGCGGATCGTCCTCTCCCAATGCTGCTGGAGCTATATCATAACTTCTCCGCCAGGTGTGTACTTGTTCTTCACCATATTGGGCAGCCGTCTCACTTTTGTTAAGTCCCTGAAGTATGCCGTAATGTTTCTCATTCAACCTCCATGTCTTTTCGACGGGAATCCAGCTCTCATTCAGGCGGTCCAGAACGTAGTCCAGCGTTTTTATAGCACGTTTTAAGTAAGAAGTGTAGGCAATCTCAAAAGAAAATCCGGCTTCTCGTAATGTATCGCCTGCTTTGCAGGCTTCTACAACGCCTTTTTCACTTAAATCAACATCTGTCCACCCGGTGAAGCGGTTTTCTTGGTTCCATAGGCTCTCACCATGACGTAATAATACTATTCTTTTCATGGATGACCTGTCTTTATGCAATGGTTATTGAAGAATCCAAATATACATCCTGTATGGTATTCAATAGCTGGACCC
>NZ_JBCOCI010000348.1:913-1407 GCF_040929485.1 Phocaeicola sp. RTP21198st1_B8_RTP21198_201120
TTGGAAGGCTTTCCGACCACTAATCAACCCCATACCGCCAGCACGTTTGTTCACTACTGCTGTAATAACAGCATCATGCAGGTCGGATTCTCCATGAGATTCACCACCCGAGTTGATTAGTCCGACGCGTCCCATATAGCCGTTAGCTACCTGATAACGGCAAAGGTCTATCGGGTGGTCAGTTGTCAGTTCTGTATACATGCGCTCATTTGTTTTTCCGAAGCCGATGGCTTTGAAGCCACCATTATTGGACGGAAGTTTTTGTTTTACGATGTCAGCCTTGATCGTTACTCCGATATGGTTGGCTTGGCCTGTCAGGTCGGCTGCAGCGTGATAGTCGGTTCCGTCTTTCTTAAAACCGCTGTTTCTCAAATAACACCATAAAATGGTAGCCATTCCCAGTTCATGAGCATATTCAAAAGCTTGCGATACTTCCACTATTTGGCGGCGACTTTGCTCCGAACCGAAATAAATAGTGGCTCCAACTGCTATGG
>NZ_JBCOCI010000349.1:0-762 GCF_040929485.1 Phocaeicola sp. RTP21198st1_B8_RTP21198_201120
GTTCGATTGCTTTGTTGTAAGTACGTTCAATCATGTCTTCAATGGAAGCATCGGGCATATCAAACCTGGTGATATTGATATACCGGTCGTTGAAGGGTTTTTCCCATCCTTCGATAGGTTTAGTCAAACTTTCGGGAAGAGACTTTGCACCATACATTACTCCTAGAAGTCCGGAGATAGTGGCTGCCTGATTGTCGCAGTCAAATCCCATTGCACAGCTTAAATCCAATGTCCGTTGGAAATCTCCTTCGCCATACAACATAGCCAAAATCCCGCATAATCCGTTCAGATTAGCATTCCAGATTGTTTTTGTCATGGCTGGTTCATCTATGTAATATTTTTTAGCCATGATTTGACGTGCTTTTACCCAATCTTTAGGATATTTGTCATATAAAGCAATCATCTCTTTTACAGCTATCGCATATCTGTCATCAGCAGGTAGTTCTTTCAAGGCTCGTGTAATCAGTTTGCGGATATCCTTGCAGAAAAAAGCGTCAGCGTACATTGCACCATATAGGACAGTGGGAGATACCGCCCACGAATCGCTTGTGATACGGGCCGCCCAATCACTTTTTCCTGCAGCATATGAAATCATTCCCGGTGCTGTATACGCCCATATCTCGTTAATCAATTGAGGGTCGATCTGATACCAGTGCGGATTCAGATTTTCGTCACCTGTGAACGGAGGGGTGAATCCAAGATGCATTAATCCGAGTGCAGCCCTATTGGCTAGCCATACACGGTCACGGATATGATACATCC
>NZ_JBCOCI010000349.1:772-1095 GCF_040929485.1 Phocaeicola sp. RTP21198st1_B8_RTP21198_201120
GTTCTACACCATATTTCTCCATTAATAGTAAGTAGATATACTCAACATCAGTATCGTCATCAGAGAATGCACCGTTATACTTCTGCAATTTATCTATGTTTTTAGTGTAACCGAATGGAAATCTGGATTCCGGGGCAGGTTCATCTACAAACTTGTTCTCAAAAGGAAGTCCATATATATTTCCTACCATTTGCCCGATCCAAGCTCCGGCTATTTTGTCTTTTAACTCTGTCTTTGAAATTTTCTGTGCAGAGATAAATAAGATGTTGGTAATTAAAACAAGTAAAAAGATGATTGGTTTTTTCATACTTATCAGGGTTGAT
>NZ_JBCOCI010000349.1:1105-1405 GCF_040929485.1 Phocaeicola sp. RTP21198st1_B8_RTP21198_201120
GTTGGAAGGTACACTTTTCTATGTGAACCTTCCAATTGTGGTTAATAATCTTTGTTTTGAGATAATTTTGGATTTGCATTTAAAATATCCGTAGGAATTGGAAATACATTTCTAAAAGTTTCTGAACTTTGGTCAGGGTGTGCCCAATATTTTTTCAGATATTTTCCGAAACGTATCATATCTTCATGGCGCCATCCTTCCCATGCCAGTTCTCTGCCTCGTTCTGCATAAAGTTCATCAATCGTCAATTGGCTTGTAGTATATGCATCAAGCCCTGCTCTTGTACGAATCTTCTTGAAG
>NZ_JBCOCI010000350.1:0-1401 GCF_040929485.1 Phocaeicola sp. RTP21198st1_B8_RTP21198_201120
TGCATCTGATGAACGGCGATATGGAGGAATTTATTGTTTCTGCCTATAACAACTTCATGCCAATGGCAGTAGAGAAGCACCTTAACTTTGTGAACCAATCTGAACATAGAGCGCTTTATATGTTCTTCGACCGGGATAAGGTACATAAGATTATGAATAATCTCTTGTCCAACGCCTTCAAATATACACCGCAGGGAGGCACAGTGAACTTACAGCTCGCGACAGAAGAGATAGAAGAAAGAAACTACGTGAGAATATCCGTATCTGATACTGGAATCGGAATATCCGAATCAGACCTTCCTTATATCTTTGACCGTTTCTATCAGGTAGGAAATGAAGGGGACGAAAAAATAGGCAGTGGCATCGGACTTCATTTGGTAAGGGAATATGTAAATATACATGGTGGCCGTATTAAAGTGGACAGTCAGATAGATCGTGGATCAGTATTCACCGTTTGGTTGCCGATGGACCTGAAACCGGAACCGAACGAACTGCCGGAAGAAATCATCGGAACGGAAACACCAGACATTAAAGAGAAAGAAACCACTACATCTACAGTCGATGATAACCTGAAGAAACTGTTGTTAGTGGAGGACAATCAGGAATTCCGTACTTTCCTGAAAGAACAGTTAGAAGATTTTTATCAAATCATTGAAGCGGCAGACGGCGAGGAAGGAGAGCGAAAAGCGATAGAGGAAAATCCGAACCTGATTATCAGCGATATTATGATGCCGAAAGTAGACGGTATCGAACTTTGCCGTCGGATCAAGACGAACGTGCAGACTTCCCATATACCTGTGATATTATTGACAGCCCGTACTGCCGATGATATCAAGATTAACAGCTATGAAGTAGGAGCAGACTCTTATATGTCGAAACCTTTCAACTTTGATATGCTGATGGTACGCATTGAAAAGCTGATAGAGCAGCAGGAAAAGAGAAAACAGGAATTCCGTAAAAACATAGAAGTAAATCCGAGTGCTATCACCATTACTTCAGTAGACGAACAGCTCATACAGAAGTGTCTGGAATACATAGAAAAGAACATGGACAATCCGGAATATGGCGTAGAAGAATTGAGTGGCGATTTGGGTATGGTGCGTATGAGCCTTTACCGTAAGCTACAATCCATCACCGGACATACACCGACAGACTTTATTCGCAGCATCCGTTTGAAACGGGCGGCACAATTATTACAAGGAAGTCAGTTGCCGATTGTTGAAATAGCGAACCGGGTAGGATTCAGTTCACCCAGCTATTTCTCGAAGTGTTTTAGAGAAATGTTCGGTATGCTTCCCAAGCAATATGCCGAGGAATCGGGAAGAAAAGAATGACATTGTGCTTGTGTTTGTAGTTTAATTATTACATTTGCGCTGAATAAGTGAGATAATTGTAAGATCT
>NZ_JBCOCI010000351.1:0-1401 GCF_040929485.1 Phocaeicola sp. RTP21198st1_B8_RTP21198_201120
CTATCTGTATGATGATACGCCACATATCCATCTCGGAGACACCGAAAGCGACCATTTCATCGTCGTTTGCACGTTTCTTGAGGTGCTCGTACAGGTATTTGGCCCATCGGGTATCTCTGTCCGTCGGATCTTCGCCGATTGTGATGAGGTATCCTTCTTTAGATGGGAACATCTCCGTGCGTGCCTGCATGCGGCAGCCGGATAAAAGGCAGCAAATACATATCATTCCTGCCAATATGGGGCAAAGCGTGTCAGAATGAAATATAGACTTGTGCATAGATGTTATATAAGTTTTTATAGCGTGTCGATATGGATTCTATCGGGTTGAGCGGACTGCTCCCTCGCACGGTGTTGGTCTGGTTATAATAGGTATTCCAGGTACCCATCAGACCTATGGTAATATTAGGACTGACCATGTATTGGCCTCCCAGTCCTACCATTGTATTGGTGTGTGAGAAAGAGCCGGGCAGCGCGTAATCCAATACAGCCGTTTCCGGGGCCGATCCAATACTTGCCATGGCGTTGATATTTGTCTTTCCGTCATTAGCCGGAAAGTATTTGGCACCAATCTGTGCATTGTAGTAGAAGTTGGAATTGAAGAAATGCATATCTATCTTCGTGTTGAGGCGAACGACTTCGATAGTTTTGGCTAATTCTCCGCCTACGGTGAGCAGGTTGGTCTTTGACTCATTCCAGCCGGTAAATAGATAACCGTTATCTCCGGTGCCTCCTGCAAAGAATTCGTCGTTCCATTCATAACGTTTCGTATAGGCAGCTACACGTCTGTATCCCACATGTGCTCCTATTTCCCAGTCATTCTTGAGATAATGCCGTACGGCAACATCGGCGGTAATATCCGGGAAGTATTTGGTAGCAAAGGCGGCATTGACCGTAGTGCTCCACTTCGGTGAGAAGTGGTGCGTCCATTCTCCCTGTACCTGGATGCCGACCCCTCCCGGTGTCTGTTCTTCAGCCTCCATGCTGTCGCTTGCCGAGCCGCTTCGTCCTGCATAGTTGAGACGTCCCGTGTAGCTGTTCTTCTGGCCTTTTCGGGTGTATTCGGCGGTGGCAACGGAGGTAATGATGTCTTCTTCTCCGTAGCGTGCACGCAGGTAGGTCAAAGCGATCTCACTCTTGAGCATCATGCTTCTAAGGCCCGATAAGTGCCGTTGGAAAGAACGGTATTCCATGATGGAAGGCTCGTAATACTTTTGATAATAATAGGCTGAATCCGCTTGTCTGTTGGCTTCATATACCACGCCTTTGGTGTATTTCAATGACTTGTTCTGGCTGTCGTAAAGCAAAGCTGTATCAAGAACAGCGAGCGTTTTTTCGGGTTCTTTCGCCTTTGTCAGTTGCAGGGCCCGATATTCGCTGCTTTGTGAGAATGCGCCTATAATC
>NZ_JBCOCI010000352.1:0-1400 GCF_040929485.1 Phocaeicola sp. RTP21198st1_B8_RTP21198_201120
AAGGAGAAAAAACTCCTAGCAACAGAATGAATAGAAATACGTTAAATTTTCTTCGTGTTGTCATTGGTGATCTTTGTGGGTTCTACATAACCGATTGGCATATCTACACATGCACAACCAAGCATATTTAAACGAACGGCAATCTTACTCTTCCCGCCTACAGTCACAAGTTCGCCAACAAGTCCACTCAAAGGACCTTTTATGACACGAACTTTCTCACCACGCGCTAGTGGAGTATCATTCATACAGACTGCTTCTTCGGAATAATCGAGCATGAAACGGAAACGGGCCATCTGCTCGTCAGGAATAACGGCAGGAGTACTCTCTCCACGCATCACCATATAACGGCTGACCGTAGAAAATGAAAGGACTTCCATACGTTCTTTTGGATTGACATGTACAAAAACCATCATTGGGAGTAAGACTGTATCAACCATCTTACGACGGTCACTCCATTGATGAATTTGCTGCTGAACGGGAACAAAAGAATCAATTCCCATCTTAGACAAACGCTCGGCAACTTTCTTCTCGTGGTGCATTCGAACGAGTGCTACATACCAGCGTTTTGAGTGTGCTACGCCTTCCCCTGTCCCACTACTAGGCCCGGCATTTACTGATTTCGGTTTCGTTAAAATCATATTTTTTTACCCCATGTTCATCCGTTACTTCTTAGGTAACGGAATTGTATTCGCTACAAAGATAGGTAAAAATATTAATAGCAAACAAACAATAAACTTCTTTTTTTCCTTTTTCTCTAAAATATGCAACATGAATCTATCTGAACATGAAGGATAACATCTTCATGCTCAAAGGCTTTTTATTACCTAAATTCAAGAATGCTTTATATTGAATGTTAGGTGCCCGCTTTTATATTCCCTCATAATCGATTTTTTTCCTTTTTTCACAGCGATGTGTATTCTATATGTGGGTTGTCCGTTACCTAAGAAGTAATACCAGCATTAAGTCCCTAATCCATAATGCTTTAATAATATAAATCAGAGCATTTTAAAATTGCAAACGTAAGAATAATTCAATTTATTTACTTTTGTTCTTTCTTCCAATTCGAAACCCTTTAAATATATCTGTGTTGTTTTAATAGATTTGTGTCCTAGTGATTCGCTAATCATTTCGATAGGTACACCTCTGTACTTAGCAGTCGTAGCCCAAGAATGACGAAGCGTATACGACGTGACGGGCGAATGTAGCCTTAATTTTCTGGACAGGCTTTTCAACTCATTATTAAAACGTCTCAAAGCTGACTGATACTCACGATAGGCTCCTTCTTCATTCCGCTTGTACGCTCCGCTTAATATCCGGAAAAGATAATCAGGATAGCCAGAACTCCGGGCGTCAGATTTATTGTACAATCCCCCAATTGCATTCTGCGCTGACTCCAGCAC
>NZ_JBCOCI010000353.1:0-1399 GCF_040929485.1 Phocaeicola sp. RTP21198st1_B8_RTP21198_201120
GGATTATATAGATCGCAAATGCTATAAATTGTATATGGAGTTTACAAAGGAAAAAATTACTCCTTTGAAATATAAATTGAGACTTTGGACAGATAATGGAGGAACGGAGGGGAATAATTTTAAGGAATTAAATGGTAAAATCGGAAATGTTGAATATGAACAGCCTTATTATACTGTAGTAGAGGAATATGATGCTGTAAAACCGTATTTAAAGCATATTTATATTACACTTTATTTAGCTTATACATTTGAAGATTATACACTCAGCCCAGGCAATAGGTTGAAATATACAGTGGAAGGTACCCTGAATATGCAACGTGACCTGAATACGTTGATTCCGGATGAAGATCAACAAATTCAATGGGATTAAGTGATACTTGACAAATGATAAAGAGGTTGGCTCAAATTGTGCTTTGAATCAACCTCTTTATAACTATTAATTTAAAGGTGTAGGTGACGAAAATGGAGGCACTAATGACAAAATAGCTTTTTATCAATTTAGCAAAGAAGGTAAGTATGAACAAAGGTATGTCTTAAATTATGAAGCTGCTTCTGTGGGTGCAAACGGTGATACAAGGTCATATACTGTAGAATTAACTTCTTCGACTGGAGGAGAAAAGAGATTTATCATTGTGGAGAGTGAGGATGAGAACAACTTTCCTAATATGAGTGGAGCAAATACAATCGATGAACTGCTAAATAGTAAGACTGTTGCGGAGAGTGGTAAATTGAATCCTCCATTTGTTATGTCTAATGTCAAAACAGATGGTAAGGAGTATGTAACAGTTACCGATGTAGAATCTTCCGACAATCAGGTTGATGTAAAACTTAAAAGACGTGTAGCTAGATTTGATTTGCTGAATGATCCAACAGAATCGGGATTAGTGATCGATAAAGTATATATTAAGAATAGATACACTCAAGGATTCATAGGTGATGTAAGTGGTAGTGCAGGCAATATATCAGCTGATGTTCTGGAAATACCGGTAGCTGATTTAGCTAATGATGGGAAAAGTTTCTATCTTTATCCGACTCAGTTGACTTCAACTCTTGAGCAGAATGAAAAAACAGTAGTATGGGCTACCACTAAACTTGCCAATACCAATACAGAAGGTCCGACTCTTTATCTTAATCTTACTGCTGATATTAATGTGGAGGCTAACTATCTCTATCAGCTTAATACGAAAAAGATAGCTGGTTCTACAGGCTTTGATATTTCAGTAGAAGAATGGAAAGACGGAACTTCAATTGATTGGGTAACGATTGAGGACGGAATCTCCGTAATGGATGACAAAGCTACTATCATTGCTGGTACAGAGATTAAAGGGACTTATGTAAAGATTGCAGCTGATGCTGCAATGCCATATACTATAAAACGTGTTGTTACAGATTATAGCTC
>NZ_JBCOCI010000354.1:0-368 GCF_040929485.1 Phocaeicola sp. RTP21198st1_B8_RTP21198_201120
GATTTTATCAATTCTTCTTCTGTCTTTCCCACTCCTGCCACTTCGGGATTGGTATAAACAACTCCCGGAACACAATCGTAATTTATCCGGTCTTCCACTCCCAAGATATGATTAATAGCGACTTCCGCTTCACGAATAGCGGTATGTGCCAATAAAGAATAACCTGTAATATCCCCACAAGCATATACGCGGGGATGCGAAGTCAACAGATGTTCATCCACTTTGACCCCGTTCCGATGCAATTCTATATTCAGCTTGTCCAGTCCCACTCTGGATAAATTTGCCTTACGGCCTACACTAAGCAAGATTTTCTCCGCTTCAATAGTGGAAACTTTTCCTTCTTTTTCTATCACGACTCCATGAGCGTT
>NZ_JBCOCI010000354.1:378-1395 GCF_040929485.1 Phocaeicola sp. RTP21198st1_B8_RTP21198_201120
GATCATCCCCTCGTTCTCTCCTTCTATAAAAGCTTCTTTCTCCACGATCGTCACTCCGTAAGAATTCACAGTCATCTTCACGCCACCCGTCAACATTTTCACTGTTTTGTCTTTGCGGTTCATAATCTTGGATAAATCGAACGAAGGAGATTCGGCAGAAACGCCATATTTGGAAGCACTCTTGATGCTATCCAGTATTTTAGCAGAATATAACAAAGTTTTAGTAGGAATACACCCCTCATTGAGACACACTCCACCCATTGCCTTTTTCTCAAAAAGAACGGCTTTTAATCCGTTGGCCCCTGCCCGTTCGGCAGCTGTGTACCCGGCAGGACCACCACCAATAATAGCTATATCAAAGTTCATAATCGTATCTTTTTTAGTAATAATACGATTATAACAAATGAGAGAAGAGATAAGTTGTTGGGAAAAGAAATACCTGTTACTTAATTGTCAGCTTTTTAAGTTCCTCTAACGAGCCATTGAACACGTTCAGGTCTACGTCTTCTTTGATGCCGGGAACACTTCCCACATCAGTATGTTGCCAAAAGTCCCATTTCCCCTGATACTTTACAGAGTCAACATAATAATGGGCAATCCAGTAAGGGTATGTATTGAAGATAGAATCGTCCAGATAACGGGTTTTAAATTTATAAGAAGTATAAAGAATAGGTTTCACTCCATAATGAGATTCCACCCGGTCCAGCCAGCGTTTAATGCCTTGCTGCAATTCCTTTTTTTCCTTCCGCCCGGTCACTTCCACATCAAGTACGGGAGGTAAATCACCCATTGGCGAAGTTCGCCTCAAAGGTAGTATCGTTATGGTCTCCTCCTTCTGTAGCTTTCATAAAAACGAAATGCAAAGGAGTAGCCGTCTCTTTATTCTGCAACAGTCTTTTCCAATCAATCTTTCCCTGATAATGAGAAATGTCAATACCATGAATATCATATCCGTCAGGGATACAAACTCCGTATTCCTTTAAACCATGACAAGGTTTCCATCGATAAGCATAAGGA
>NZ_JBCOCI010000355.1:0-828 GCF_040929485.1 Phocaeicola sp. RTP21198st1_B8_RTP21198_201120
GCCTTCCCCCGTTAATAATTCAATTATGCTATCAATTCTTTTTCCAATAAATAATCATATAACTCTTCTGTCCTTTCCAACCGGAAGAAAATCTTTCCTTTTCTGAAAAAAGCACTGGCAGTAATTTTCGCTCCATACTCACGAAACGTAGGAACAAATTGTAATGCTTTTCCCGCTAAAATCAATGGCTTAAAAATTGATAGTTGGAAAGCCTTATCTTCTCCTTCACTATAAGCCGTAACACTATTAGGATTAAAACCAAAATCTTCCGCTTGTCCTGTTTCCAAATAAGTACGTAACCAACTTAATCCTTCTTGATTCAATATCAAACAGAAACCTTGAATCTTTTTGGATTCAATCCAAGCACATGGATAGTTCTCTTTGTTAGTATAAAACCTAACAATCAATTGCTCACCTCTTTTCATCATTGCCTTTACAGTTTGCATTGCACCTTCATTGTCATAAGACTTAATTACTTTCTTTTCTCCAAATTCTAAATTCATAATCTTCATTTTAAAAAATTAAACATTAATGAATCTCAAACGAGGTGCGCACCTTTGTTTTTGATTACACTGCAAAACTACGGAGAAATAGAAGCGTATGAAATGAAGAAAAAAACATAAAGAAATCCCTTTTTTTATGCTTAATTCTTTATGTAATCACAAATATCATAAATCACAATATATCAACAAATTATATGTATTTGCACAATAATCATCAATTAAATAAAGGCTATCATTTTTTATCTTTATATGTTTTACCAATATGATTTTAAATGTTCAACTGGATTATTGGGAGACATTTTGCACATGGGGATTTTCCACCAAT
>NZ_JBCOCI010000355.1:838-1391 GCF_040929485.1 Phocaeicola sp. RTP21198st1_B8_RTP21198_201120
TTTTTAGGACTGTCCTCATCAATCAGTTTGAGATATTTCAGTAACTCAAGAATAAAATTCCCCTCGTTATCTGTTAATCCTTTACCTTTGGCTGCAAATGATGAGTGGCGTAGTAGGTTATATATACTAAGAGTTATCGTATCAAGTATCGCATTTTCGCGCTTCCTCCCTCTTTTACCTATACTGGGATAATCTTTATCCAATTCCGTTTCCGCTTCTTCCAAAGTTGAAACTCCTAAATATTTATCAAGATATGGAGTTATCATATTGAGAAACCAACTATCATCATTCGTAAGCTCTATTTTCTGTTTGTTATATTCAATCGTGACAATATTACTCTTGGTCTTTTTCTTCTCATGAAACATCTTGTAAAGACGTAGCATATCCGGTCTGACAGAATAACTATACTTTAGTTGCGTTGGGTCAGCAATATAATCCTCAAAATCAAAATAGCCATTGGTCTGTGTGTATTTATAGTAGATACTTACAATAAGAAGAATAGCGTAAAATACATCTTGGTCTTGCTGTTCATAGGCTTCGTCTTCATTTTTAT
>NZ_JBCOCI010000356.1:0-771 GCF_040929485.1 Phocaeicola sp. RTP21198st1_B8_RTP21198_201120
GTAATCGGACTCCTGTTCCAGATAATTTTCATAGACGTAATGAGAATAAAAAGTGACTGCCTCACCGTCAAGTTCACCTTGCTCTTGTAATGCTATATCTGTCAGACTTACTTCCGGATAATCCAAATAATGTAATAGATACTCCTCCAGTCCATTTTCTTTATTATTGGTAATAGCTTCATTGGCATGAGAATGAAACGGAGCATATTTACGAATCCTATCCGCGACGTGAAGCACCTGTACTTTCACATCTCCTATAGTCAATTCCTGCGGAACAGTAGAAGAAGTTTTACGAATGGTTGTCCGCAGTTTGGCCACCCCCCGCAACAAATGTGCGGAAGCTCTGAAGTTCCTGTATCCGCGCTCCACAATCACTCCCGTGCCCGACATGTAGAAAGGGGGAACGGGTTGTCCGATTATTCCGTGAGGCTCATCCGCATTGGCACGTACACGCAAGGTGTAACCATCCTTCAATGTCCCTATATCAAACAGTGTAGAAACCACGTAGACACTATCACCATCATGAGTCAACTTCAATGTTCCGTCCCCTGTGGAACGGGGTCGGTACTCTATCGGATTCCCGCCGCCGTCCATAACATCCATGTAAAGCTGCTCAATCCTGTTCTCACCGGCCGTTCCATTCTCAATGCTTCGGGCAACCGGCTGTTTATCCCCGGGTATCACCAAACGGAGTTCCATCAGTTCCTTGCCGTCGGGTATCATGTTGTCCACATTGCCAAGGGCATAATTCTCTATATCTTCTACACATGA
>NZ_JBCOCI010000356.1:781-1387 GCF_040929485.1 Phocaeicola sp. RTP21198st1_B8_RTP21198_201120
CATGAAGATAATAAGTATGCTATAAAGAAAAATGCAAATAATTTATTTATCATAGTAACCTCCATTTTATTCTTTCACACATCGTACAGAACCGCCATAAGCATCCCACGCAACACTTATAGAAAAGGAATAACCTGTAGAATCTATTAATGTATAACGCATTATACTAGGCTGTCTATATAAAGACGGAATATTCCCCGCCCAATATAATGCATTATCCAAGAAAGAATTATTTGGCATATTCCCTGTTAATAGTTCACGATAACCTGCTGCAGGATAATAAATACCCTTGAGAGAAAATCCTTTATAACGCACCAAAGGCGTAACATTTTTTTTAGCCTGTTCCCATGGAGATTCATACTCCCCATCTTTACCAACAGGCACCCTCCAACCATCCGGGCAGGGGTCAAAAATCGTTTTCTTTCCTACTTTGCTATTCCATAAGCTCAAATCATTTCTTCTATATGTTCCCTTTGCATTCGTATACCAGCTTTCTTCACTCGTATAAAAACTCATAGAGTTATGTACTGAATTAGGTATATTATTAAAGACTTCCACTGGAACTTTTGAGAAAGTTATAATTTCACCAGCAAGATTGTACAAGTC
>NZ_JBCOCI010000357.1:0-300 GCF_040929485.1 Phocaeicola sp. RTP21198st1_B8_RTP21198_201120
CACGATGTGATTATTACAGAAGAAGACTGCGGTACACTCCGCGGATTGGTTTGTACGGACCTTAAGAATAACGATGAGGTTATTGCTACTCTGTACGAACGTATCTTAGGCCGTGTTTCCGTACATGATATTATTCATCCTACCACAGGTGAATTGCTTGTTGCCGGTGGTGAAGAAATCACAGAAGAAGTAGCCAAGAAGATTCAGGAGTCTCCGATCGAGAGTGTTGAAATCCGTTCGGTATTGACTTGTGAAGCTAAGAAGGGTGTTTGTGCTAAATGTTACGGACGTAACCTGGCA
>NZ_JBCOCI010000357.1:310-1142 GCF_040929485.1 Phocaeicola sp. RTP21198st1_B8_RTP21198_201120
GTTCAGAAGGGTGAAGCTGTCGGTGTAATCGCTGCTCAGTCTATCGGTGAGCCGGGTACACAGTTGACATTGCGTACATTCCACGCCGGTGGTACTGCTGCAAATATTGCAGCTAACGCCAGTATCGTTGCTAAAAATAATGCACGTCTTGAATTTGAAGAGTTGCGTACAGTAGATATCGTTGACGAGATGGGTGAATCTGCAAAAGTGGTAGTAGGTCGTTTGGCCGAAGTACGTTTTGTGGATGTGAATACCGGTATCGTTCTTTCTACTCATAACGTACCTTATGGTTCAACACTGTATGTAAGCGACGGCGATTTGGTAGAAAAAGGCAAACTGATTGCTAAGTGGGACCCGTTCAATGCTGTTATTATCACAGAAGCAACCGGTAAGATCGAATTTGAGGGCGTGATTGAAAACGTTACTTATAAGGTTGAATCGGATGAAGCAACAGGGCTTCGTGAAATTATTATTATTGAATCCAAGGATAAAACCAAAGTTCCTACCGCTCATATCTTAACAGAGGACGGTGATTTGATCCGTACTTATAACTTACCGGTAGGTGGTCACGTTATCATCGAGAACGGTCAGAAGGTAAAAGCCGGTGAAGTAATCGTGAAGATTCCGCGTGCCGTAGGTAAGGCGGGTGATATCACGGGTGGTCTTCCTCGTGTTACTGAATTGTTTGAAGCTCGTAACCCGTCAAATCCGGCTGTCGTTTCTGAAATCGACGGTGAGGTGACAATGGGTAAGATCAAACGTGGTAACCGTGAAATCATCGTAACTTCCAAGACAGGTGAGGTTAAGAAGTATCTGGTTGCACTGTCTAAGC
>NZ_JBCOCI010000357.1:1152-1384 GCF_040929485.1 Phocaeicola sp. RTP21198st1_B8_RTP21198_201120
TACAGGAAAATGACTATGTAAGTGATGGTACTCCGTTGTCTGACGGTGCTACTACTCCGGCAGATATCTTGGCAATCAAGGGTCCTACAGCTGTACAGGAATATATCGTGAATGAAGTTCAGGATGTATACCGCTTGCAGGGTGTGAAGATCAATGATAAGCACTTTGAGATTATCGTTCGTCAGATGATGCGTAAAGTACAAATTGATGAACCGGGAGATACTCGCTTCCT
>NZ_JBCOCI010000358.1:0-1372 GCF_040929485.1 Phocaeicola sp. RTP21198st1_B8_RTP21198_201120
CAGTCCTTTTATCGGGGTGATGATTGCTTGTAAGTTTCCCCATGCAGTATTCCATTTTTCCCAATGATCTTTCAGGTCTGCACTTTCTAACGGATTTCCTCCTTGCCAGTCAATGGTTTCTTTAAATTCGTCTGTGAAGTATCCATATCCTGTATTCATCGGGTTAGTGTCGTCATATACATTCATCGCCGGGTTGGCACGTAAGATATGTTGCCAGTCCAATGCATTGTGTTTCCTTTTCGAGTGATTGAAATTTACAGTTTGGCTGAACTTCAACCATTTCAATGGAGTTTGTTCAAATCGGGCCTTGATGGCCCATTTTTTATAGTTTGTATTTACAAAAGTACCTTCATCATTGGAATACATAGCTGAAAGGAAATAAGATGACCTGTCAGAAGCTCCGGAGATGTCAATGCTATGGGAATGTTCTATTCCGGCGTTAAACATTACGTCTACCCAGTCGGTATTAGGCAGTTGAGATACCTCATTGGGAGTCAGGAAATAGAATGATTTAATATCGTTAGTTGTAGGTTCACCCTTATCCGGATTGTTAGACATCCATCTGGCTTTGTACATATCAATGTAGCCTTGGGTTCCCAGCGTTTCAGGTAGCCCGAGTGCATGGTTTACTTTTACATATCCGTTGTAGTTTACAGCTATTTTTCCTTTAGATCCTTTTTTGGTTGTCACTAACACGACTCCATTGGCAGCTTCGATACCGTAGATGGCAGCGGATGCAGCGTCTTTCAATAATTGAATAGATTCTACTTCGTTAAAGTTGTCCAGTGGCATTCCGGGGACTCCGTCAATAATCCAAAGCGGAGTGGCTTTGTTCAGTGTTCCTACACCGCGCATGATGATAGAAGAACTTGCACCGGGCTGCCCGCTTTGCCTTGATATATATACAGGAGCTTTTCCTTGTAAAGCCTGTGAGGCATCATTGGTAGACATCGTGTGTAAGTCGCGTGATCCCAAAGATGTAATGGATCCTGATACATTAGCTTTCTTTTGTACACCATAACCCACTACGATGACTTCGTCCAACTGTTTAGAATCTTCGGCTAATACGATTTTCAGATTTTTACTTTGATTATTTACAGCAATTGTTTGCGTAGCGAATCCTACATAGCTGAAGGTCAGATTTCCTGTAGCATTTTTCAGCTTAATCGAAAACTTACCGTCCATGTCGGTTATTACTCCGTTTGTAGTTCCTGCTTCAGTTACTGTAACACCTACCAGCGGTTCATTCTGATCGGAAACGACAGTTCCATTGACTGCTGTACCTTGTGCGCTTACATATTGTATTCCAGTAAGGAATATCAATATCAAAAGCTTAACCTTTAAGCATTTTTTCATTGTTTTAAATTTTAAA
>NZ_JBCOCI010000359.1:0-1105 GCF_040929485.1 Phocaeicola sp. RTP21198st1_B8_RTP21198_201120
CGCAAACAGAAGTGTTTCAGATGTTGTATAAATCACTTCCCGTTGGTGGGGTGGACGGAACTTTGAAATTCCGGATGAAAGGTACTCCTGCTTTTCGGAATGTTTATGCCAAAACAGGCTCGTTTACGGCAATAAATGCGCTTGCAGGCTATCTGAAGATGAAGAACGGACATGAAGTGGCATTTGCCATTATGAACCAGAATGTACTTTCGGCGGCTAAAGCGAGAGCATTTCAGGATAAGGTGTGTGAGGTGATTATTGGGAAATAGGCTGATATGAATACATTAGCCCGTACAACCAAAGTGGAATTCCGTTGTTGAATCCGATTTCTATGTTGTCAAGAGGCAGGTACTATTTTCCATGGAGGGCTCTTTATTGATTCTTCTACAAAAGGACAATTGTATTCTCTAATAAGCAAAAATCGTAGGATTTTGTTTACCAGAGAATACAATTATACTTGTTTTGAATCGAATACTGTAAATTCTATACTCTATATTATATTTACTTTGAGTATTCAGCCCAATTAGTATTCTTCATATCGCCACTCTTAGCCAACTCTGCGTGCATACCAAGTGCAGCCTGAATAGCGTGTGGGGTCTGTGCCCGGTTACCGGCCAGTTTGAGGTAATCCCAAAGAAGCTGTTTGTAGTCAGGATGTGCACAGTTTTCGATGATGGCTTGTGCGCGTTCTTTCGGGCTCTTGCCACGAAGATCGGCAACACCTTGCTCGGTGATAACGATGTTGACATCGTGCTCCGTGTGGTCGTGGTGGGATACCATCGGTACGATCGCGCTGATCTTCCCTTCTTTGGCCACAGACGGACAAGTGAAGATAGAGATGTAAGCGTTGCGGGTAAAGTCTCCCGAACCACCGATACCGTTCATCATTTTTGTTCCGCCGATATGGGTAGAGTTTACGTTGCCGTACAGGTCAACTTCGATGGCTGTATTGATAGAAATGATACCGAGGCGGCGTACTATTTCCGGGCTGTTTGAGATTTCCGACGGACGGAGAACCAGTTTGTCGCGGAAGAAATCCATATCGTTGTAGATGCCTTCCAGACAGTCATTTGTAACAGTCAGTGAACAGGCGCTACCGAATTTC
>NZ_JBCOCI010000359.1:1115-1365 GCF_040929485.1 Phocaeicola sp. RTP21198st1_B8_RTP21198_201120
CGAATCAATCCGATCACGGAATTCTGGATTACCTCTGTGTACATTTCGAATGCAGGAATCGTTTTATCACGTCCCAATGCACCGAGTACGGCGTTGGCGATGTTTCCTACACCCGATTGCAAAGGCAAGAAACTGGACGGGATAATACCGCGTTTCATGTCGGCTGCAAGGAAGTCGGCAACATTCTGGCCGATTTTGTCGGTCAACGGATCAGCGGCAGCGAAAGAACGCGCTTCGTCCGGCCAGTTGG
>NZ_JBCOCI010000360.1:0-1361 GCF_040929485.1 Phocaeicola sp. RTP21198st1_B8_RTP21198_201120
CTCTTATAAGTAACCGGCTGACCGTCTTTGGGCTCCTTACCCGTACCTTGTACATATCCCAGGAATCCGTTCGGATGTACGGCATCTTTCACCATAGCGTTCCACGCTTTTAAAAGGACGGGAAGATATTCTTTACGGTCGAGCAGTCCGTTACGAACTCCCCAAGCCATACCGTATACAAACAGCGCTGTTCCGGAAGTCTCTTTGCCTCCGAAGTTCGTCGGATCATGAAGGCTGACATTCCAGAAACCGTCTTCACGCTGACACTTCTTCAATGCCTTGCTCATGGTCAGGAAATCATTGACATAGTCCTGACGGTGTTTTTCGTCAGAGGGAATTTCATCCAAGACACGCACCAAAGCAGCATATACCCATCCGTTTCCACGACTCCAATAGCAATCCTCTCCATTAGGCTCCTTATAGGGAGGATTGAAATCCTGATCGCGCCACCACAGACCGTCTTTCTGATTGAACATACCGGTTTCATCGTGCTGACTGCGTGTATAATAGTACATATCCCACATCTTGTCGTAGTACTTCTGTTCCCCAGTCATCTTTCCGAATTTAGCAAAAATAGGCATTGCCATCTGTACAGCGTCAATCCACCACCAGTCGTTCACCTGCGGGGTGTTCACTACCATATCGATACTTGCTTTGATATTCCGGATCATGTTCGGGTCTGACGGACAAATATTATATAAGTCGATATACGTTTGTCCACAGCAATGGTCGTCGGCGTTACGGGTGGTATTGCCGTTTCTCATTCCCCATTTGTGAAAATCAGCCCAATCGTAGGCATACTTATAATAATCCTCACGCGGATAAATAGAATAGAGCGCCATCAGCCCCTCATAATATACGCCACGTGTCCAGATATTACTGGGACGTACACGACCATAAAAACTGGGGATAGTATAATCGGCATACTTTTTCATAAAGTAACCGTTCACTTTCTTCATGACCTCCAATGTTTCCTTTTGATCGGGCAAGTTTTGAGCATTTACACTGACAGCACCTGTCAATATGAAAAAGAGTAATAGTACTAATTTATTTTTCATGTACATTCTTAGATTATTTATTGTTGAAACTTACTTTAATTTTCCCTGCATACGGATTGAAATCGAAAAGAACTTTATCTCCGGAAATATGTGCGGAAAGCTGCTTTTTACCTTGTTTCACAGACACCTTTTCTACTGCTTCTCCCACAAGCACCATGGTTAATGGTTCTGTATACATTTTCTTGTCCAATGTCATTTCAGGAGTAATCGTCAATCCTCTCTTATGTGTGGAAACGTTTAATCGAATATCATCCCTCTCACTTATATAAGCAGCCACTTCACGAAACGTACCTACCCAAATCT
>NZ_JBCOCI010000361.1:0-1358 GCF_040929485.1 Phocaeicola sp. RTP21198st1_B8_RTP21198_201120
GAACAGAAGTTCTGTTTATCAACTTCGGTGAAAAGGAAGCTGCATTCTCTATGGGTATTTTATCGAAAGTGCGTGCTGCCGGTATCCGTGCAGAGATTTTCCCGGATGCAGCCAAGATGAAGAAACAGATGAGCTATGCTAATGCAAAGAATATTCCGTTTGTAGCTATTGTCGGTGAGAATGAAATGAACGAAGGCAAAGCAATGCTGAAGAATATGGAGACAGGAGAACAGAATCTTGTTTCAGCAGAGGAGCTGATTGCTACTGTGAAGAAATAAGCAGCGATGAATTGAAATTATAAAATTATTAACTGCATCCCAAAAGTTGAGCAGTTAATAATTTACTGTATATTGCGAGAGTTCGGTATTGCACCGGACTCTTTTTTCTTTAAGGCATATCTTAGGATAGGGACTACTTCAATGCTTTATCTATTTGCTTCATCAGCGTATCTATGGCTCCATCTTCATAGCCGGTAGTAGCTGATATTACTTTTCCTTCTTTGTTTATTAAATAACTTCTGGGAATCATTTTGGTGGCAAATTTACCTGTAACTTCCCGTTTGGGATCCGGGTAGAGGGGAAATGTAAACCTTTTTCTTTTATTGTATTCCGCTAATTGGTCATCTGTATGCTCGCGACCGATCACTAACATACAGAAATCCTTGTTGTTTTTATATTTAGGCCAGAGTATTTTCTGAACTTCAGCCAGTTCGCTTTGGCAAGGGCCGCACCAGGTAGCGAAAATATTGATTAATACAACTTTCCCTTTTAGATCTGCAGAGTTTATGGTGCCGTTTGCTGTTGAATGAAGGGTGAAGGCAGGTATATTGTCACCTACCTTTACAATATCCGCATCACTTTCTTGTGCGAATGACAACAGTGAGAATAGTGTTGCCGCACAGAATAATATTACTTTTCTCTTTTCTTGTATTAAACTTATCGAAAAGAGCAAAATTTGAGTCTCTTTTCATCGTTTTGTTTAATCTCTATTAAGGTTTTCTGTTATAGGGTTGTCAGTCTCAAAAAATAATGTACTTTTGCAAAATACCAAATTTTGTAAGAAGTATGAGCACTTATATACGAAAAGAGGCGGATAAAGTGCCGGAGCCTACCTTGCGCAGACTTCCCTGGTATCTGTCCAATATAAAACTAATGAAAGATAAAGGGGAGCAGTATGTCTCTTCTACACAAATCTCTAAGGAAATAAATATTGACGCTTCCCAAATCGCCAAGGATTTGTCATACGTCAATATCTCGGGGCGTACGAGAGTGGGATACAATATTGATGCGCTGATTGAGGTGTTAGAGAGTTTTCTTGGATTTACCAATATGCACAAAGCCTTCTTGTTTGGTGTAGGT
>NZ_JBCOCI010000362.1:0-391 GCF_040929485.1 Phocaeicola sp. RTP21198st1_B8_RTP21198_201120
CCTATAAAATGTCCGACCGGTTTGTTTATGACGGCAGCTTCGTCAGACTGAAAAACCTCGAATTGGCCTACGATGTACCTTGTGCCCGTAGCAAATTCATCAAGCGCGCCCGTGTCTATGTGAGTGCCCAAAACCTGTTTACTATTACGAGCTACCCTTTCTGGGATCCGGATATAAATGCCAATGGTGGCGGAAGCTCGATGATTCAGGGGGTAGATTCGTATTGTTATCCTAGTGCCCGTACTTATACGATTGGATGCCGACTCACTTTCTAACATATAAAAACTGATGTCTTATGAAAAAATTATTGATATATATTGCCGCTTTTGCTATGATCCTGGCAATGAACACATCCTGTGAAGATATGGGCTCTTTGGAAGAACATCCGAAG
>NZ_JBCOCI010000362.1:401-1353 GCF_040929485.1 Phocaeicola sp. RTP21198st1_B8_RTP21198_201120
TGGATGCAACGACTTTTATGGCGAATGCCAAAGAAGTGGAGAGTGTTATCAATTCCATCTATTTCCAACTCCGTCGTGATCCGGGATTCAGCCGTTATCTGATTGTTCTGGAAGAAGGACTGGCGGATTATTGTATTGGAAGAGGTAACTATGCCACAGCTTATGATACCGGGCTTACCAGTGGTGGGGTGGGCTTCTCCAAAGATAGCTGGGCGGTGTTGTATCGTGCCATTCGTTTTGCCAATAATATTCTTGACGGTATAGGTAATACTCCACTCTCGCAACAGGAGTATAACAACCTCACCGGGGAAACACGTTTTCTACGTGCATTCGCCTATTCATGGCTGGTACGAAATTGGGGCGCCGTTCCTTTTTTCGATGAACAGAACATGAATGACTTTAATAAACCCCGTACTCCGGAAGCTGATATCTGGAAGTTTGTGATTGATGAGGCCGATTATGCTGCATCCAATCTCCCGGAAGTGGCTAAATCTGCCGGACGTCCTTCGCGTTATGCCGCATTGGCATTGAAAACAGAAGCTTGTCTTTATGCCGGTCGCTATGAAGAGGCGGCTGAAGCAGCCGGTTTAATTATTTCATCCAAACGATATTCTCTGGTTGAGGTTGGCAAAGCGGATGATTTCCTCGACCTTTACGGTCATACGGCTAATGCCACTTCTGAAGAAATTTTCTATATAAAGTTCAACCGCGATAGTGGATCGACCATCGCCTATATGTATCTCTGCAAGCCCAATCCTTTCGTGAATATGGGAGCTGTAGGAATTTATACCGATTATCAGAAGAATAAATTTATTCAGAATTGGGATCAGAATGATTTACGCTATCAGTTCGGATTGTATAAACAAACGCAGAATGGAACACTCAATGCACTGACTAAAACGGGTATGGTCTGCTCGAAATTCAGAGATTCGGAATGGACAGGGAGCAGTAC
>NZ_JBCOCI010000363.1:0-403 GCF_040929485.1 Phocaeicola sp. RTP21198st1_B8_RTP21198_201120
GAGCACCATCATGCACCTGGTCCGCACGTCTATTTCAAAGGAGGTGTGGATTCACCACAGGATCTTGCATCAAGAGCATTTGATGCCGGACTTAATGCAGCTGAGCGTGGAGTCGGCTTAGGACATGGGAGATAAAACTTAACAATCATCATAGAACACAATGAACGAAGAGCAGAAATTTGAAGACTATCGCAACCGTCTTAATATCAGAGACGTGTTGACGGATGCAGGTTATACGCTTCACAAGCGGGACGGCTTGCGCTATCCTGCCTATGTGCGTCTGGATAATGATGGACGCAGAATCAGGGGTGACAAATTCATTGTCATGCCCAATAAAAACTGTTGTTTCCAACCTCCAACGATAAAGCTGTATTCTGTCACATCCTTCATTTGGGAACACCCG
>NZ_JBCOCI010000363.1:413-1351 GCF_040929485.1 Phocaeicola sp. RTP21198st1_B8_RTP21198_201120
CCCGAATCTCTTTCCTGAATACAATCAAGGAATGAAAGAGTCTGCTCTTGTTCACAAAGTCTGTCAGCGGCTTTTGAATATTCCTGTGGAGCAACGTAACCAGAATGTGCTTGCTCCTACCCGTGATGCAAAGCCTTTCAATATCAAAGATTATAAGATTGAGCGATTTCATCCTGATGAAGCTGACTCTCAGAAACCTTTTTATGCTTTCTTCAAGTCAAGAGGAATCGATTTTGCTACACGTTGTGCTTTTCACCGTAACTTCTTTCTTGCTTCCAAGGCCGCAGACAATGGGGCAAGTTATAAGAACCTCTCTTTTCCCATGTATATACCGGGGCATCCTGAGAAATGTGTCGGTTTGGAAGAAAGAGGCTATCCACGTAAGGACGGCTCTGCACGAAAAGGCATGGCAGCCGGGACAAATGCAAGTGAAGGCCTATGGATGGCAAGTCCCAAAGACACGGAACTGAAAGATGCAAAAGATGTATATGTGTTTGAGAGTGCATACGATGCCATGGCATTCTACCAGTTGAGAATGCAGAAAGACTCCGGACTTGATTACAATGCAAGACAGAATCTGAAGTCTGCCGTATTTGTCTCTACCGGAGGAAATCCCAGCTACGGACAGATACAGGGATTGGTCAAGGCTGCTCCCGGTGCTACTTTCCATCTTGGCTTTGACAACGACCTGGCGGGAAAACAGTTCGTCTTCAACTTTGAATCCATCGTACAAAAGATGAATCCGTTGCATCCTGAATCAGTCTCATCGGACATGAAAGGCTTCATTGAAAGTTTCAAGGAAGGTATCACATCCACCAAAGAGCTGCTTGACATTGACGATGACAGATATGCGGAGCTGCCTGAAGTACTACAGAAGCTTTACCTCGCTTATGACACAGCAAGAAATGAGGCATGGGAATACCATTATTCTCCCTTTT
>NZ_JBCOCI010000364.1:0-1347 GCF_040929485.1 Phocaeicola sp. RTP21198st1_B8_RTP21198_201120
TTTCTATCTTTATGAATGGGCAAACTTTAATGACCAGGGCGCCAACTTGTATAAACATCAATCTAATGGAAGTTTGACAACCAATCCGGGTGCTGACGATCTGGTTACTAAAGGGCAGGCCGAGCCTAATTGGACTTTCGGATGGAATAATACATTTACTTGGAAAAATTGGACGCTCAATCTCTTTATCAATGCTGCATTAGGACAAGATAGACTGAATGTAAGCCGCTATGCGATGGGATCTATGACAGGTGTATATCGTTTCATCTCTTTATCTGATGCTTATTACAAAAGTTGGGATAAAGTAGCCAATAAAGCAGATGCTGTGTATGCAAGTCATAAAAATTCAGATAATAGAAACTATCCTGATTCCGACTTCTGGCTTGAAGATGCATCATTTGTGAAACTGAAAAATATAAGCCTTACGTATAATATTCCTAAGAAGATAACGAAAGTAGCCGATATTCAACTGTCGGTCAGTGCTCAAAACCTGTTTACATTAACGAAATATACAGGTATGGACCCAGAAGTGTACAGTGAATCCGATTATGGCTTTAATGGTGTGGATATGGGATCTTATCCTGTTCCAAGAACATTCACTTTTGGTATGAAACTTAACTTTTAATCTTTTAACTATACATGGATATGAAAACAATATATAGAATATTCAAATCTGTCGGACTAGCATTGATAGCACTTTGGATGGTGTCTTGCCAGGATTTACTGACAGAAGATCCTAAAGGGCAGTTGGCGGTAACTAATTTCTTCAATTCAAAAGGTGATCTGGACTTGGCTCTGAATGGAATGTATTCCAAAGTTGCGAGTGATATGTATGCAAATATCTGGGCAGGTTTCGAATCAGTGATGGGTGATGATATTTCTACACACCCTGCAGCTAATAAACAGGGGTTGCGTGAGGTAGATACTTATAATGTTTCGGACAATAACACTTGGGTGACTGAATTGTGGGGAGCTCGTTGGAGATTAGTAAAAGCTGCTAATTTCATTATAGATAATGCCGGACGAACTCCGGAGGTGAGCCAGGAAGAGAAAGATGCAGCCATTGGACAAGCTTATTATTGGCGTGCCTATTCTTATTTTTACTTTGTAATGGCTTGGGGAGAGGTACCTATGGTTGTGAAAGATGAAATCAATTACAACATGCCATTGGCAACCGTTCCTGAAATTTACGAGCTGATTATATCTGATCTGAAAAAGGCAGAAACAATGGTTCCTGCTAATTATACTAAAGAACCCTACGCAAGAAATGGGGTAAACATTGCTGTTAGTCAAGGAGCTGTAAAAGCAACATTGGCTTATGTGTATATGGCAATGGCAGGATGGCCG
>NZ_JBCOCI010000365.1:0-869 GCF_040929485.1 Phocaeicola sp. RTP21198st1_B8_RTP21198_201120
AAATACCGCAACTGACACATGTGTCATGGTCAATCATTGCCTGACCGTTTTTCTTGAAACGTATCGCATCTTTAGGGCAGTTCATGTAACAACTACGTGCCACGCATCCGCGACAAAGGTTGGTTATTTCATAATTGATCTGTACACAGGAAGAACAGGCCTCGTCGATGACGCACATGATATTTTCCTTGTCTGGTTCGGGACGACTCAATGCCAATCGTGCATATTCGGAAAGTGGGGTAACTTCGTCGTGTTCGTCTGTCATATCCAGTCCCATCAGGGGAAAAGTCTTGTATCTCCACACTGCGCGTTCTTTATGTACGCAACACCGTCCTAGGGGTTTCGATTTTCGTGGACTCAACTCAATCGGAAGTCGGTCTATCTTTTCCACTAATTCGTCGTTTTTCCAGAGTCTAACAAGGTCTGCCAGCAGTTTATGCCGGACAATCATAATATTATTCGTAAATGCCATATTGTAATAAAGAGGTTGTTAGTTAGTTGGTGCAAAGATACGAACAGAATTTCAATATTTAAGTTTTTTGAAACATTCTTGTAACTTTTTTGTAGCCCTCGCGTGTTATCTTTGTAGTGGACAAAAAATAAGAGGAGGCAGAGTTATGAATAGCAGTATTTTTGAACAGCGCAGTCGTTTTGCCATGATTGGTGCATTGATGGTTATTATCAGCCTGATGTTTTTATTCTACATGGGAAGTTCTTTGGTAAGCTCTACCAAAAAATACTTGGAGCAGATACATGAGATAGAGATCACTTGTATCGACACAGACGAATAAAAACAAGCAACCGAAAGGTAGGATAATCCGGAGGAATTCGTATTTTTGCCGGGAGAAAAACAAATCTTATGGAAGAGA
>NZ_JBCOCI010000365.1:879-1346 GCF_040929485.1 Phocaeicola sp. RTP21198st1_B8_RTP21198_201120
TTTCGCCGTCCATGGCTGACTGTGCGTTGCGAAGATATGTTACTTCCCAATGGGAATCATATCCCCGAGTATTATATCCTTGAGTATCCCGACTGGGTAAATACCATTGCCATTACCAAAGATGGTCAATTCGTTTTTGTCCGCCAGTACCGTCCGGGAATCGAACGAACTTGTTATGAACTCTGTGCCGGTGTCTGCGAGAAGGAAGATGCTTCGCCGTTGGTGTCCGCCCAGCGTGAATTGTGGGAAGAAACGGGCTACGGAAAAGGAAACTGGCAAGAGTATATGGTGATTTCCGCTAATCCGAGCACTCATACCAATCTGACTTACTGCTTTCTTGCCACAGACGTGGAACTGATAGACCATCAGCATCTGGAAGCTACTGAAGATATCACCGTCCATCTGCTCACATTGGAAGAGGTGAGAAGTCTGCTCGATAAGAACGAAATTATGCAAGCGCTGAATGC
>NZ_JBCOCI010000366.1:0-1345 GCF_040929485.1 Phocaeicola sp. RTP21198st1_B8_RTP21198_201120
ATAGTGAAACGACTCTTGATGCCGATTAATAGATAGTATTGGCGTGCCACATAGCATATATTCGCTATTACAAATGCTGCCGTGAACCATCGTAGTACAACAGGCACAAAAGCCATGTTCTCCCATTGATCTCCCCATATATTTATGATATATACAAGCGTATTTATCCCAATAGCTAACATATAGAAAGTCAGACATTGGGTGATCGGGAATCGTTTTCTAAAAGCATAACAAACACTCGAAATGGCAATGGCAGTAAACAAGAACATTGCTCCGCTCCTCGTAGCTCCCTCAAAATGCAGGTGAAACTCCATCATAAATGTATAATAAAGTATGGCTACAGAGACAAAAAGCATGAAAGGATTCCAGAAACCATATTTCAGTTGACGGGCTGTAGAGAAGAATGGTCTATAATACCCCATCAACAGAGCAAATGCTCCCATAGCCAGCCCTACAAACAAAGAGGTGGCAAATGAACTGTTCAGGAAAATAGTGCTGACAGCATGATGCTCATGCATTACTACATTATATATATCCATCAGGTAAGAAATAAAGGTGAGTCCCACCAGTATCTTTGCCGCATATTCATATACCCGGATTCTCGACTTGATATAAAGCCATAATAATAACACCATTTCTGACGCCCAAACTAATGTTATATAGTTTCCATCCAACTGAATCGGAACGGTAATAGAGACAAATGTCAACACAAGCCCCAGAGTGGTATACACCAGGAATTTATAGTCTTTCCGGCTCTTCCATAACCAAAGCACCAGTCCTAAATTAACAAGAGCAATGAACAGGCTCAACAAACCGCTTGCTTTGAAAGACCATCCCATATTCCGCAAGAACAAAGCTCCCGAAAGCAGATAAATAAAGTTATTCGTTATAATGACGAATACCAGCCCCCGACTCATTGTTCGCATATCTTCCCCACGAAGAATAGAGAACACCGGAAGTAGAAAGATAAAATAAAACAGAGTGGTAAACAAAAACAAGTGCCCCGAAATAACTGTAGAACTGGAGGTATAGCTAAATAAAAGAAAGATTCCCATTATCAGCCAGGTAAAGACAAATGAGATCATCGGAAGCTCACCCCACTTCTTATAAATGGAAAGTCCGAACATACCGAGATTCAGGATACTTACATAAGTGAACAGTACCAGATAACTTCCCTCTCCACTGCTTACGATGAAAGGTGCAAGAAATCCTCCGACAAGTGAAATGATGGCCAGTTCGCGCCGATTGTATACCACAGACAAAACAGACATAAATACAGTGACGCCTATCAGAATGATAAACGCCATAGTCTGCGAGAAGATATGATAATAATGGAATGCAATGG
>NZ_JBCOCI010000367.1:0-487 GCF_040929485.1 Phocaeicola sp. RTP21198st1_B8_RTP21198_201120
TCTCCGTCTTGTCCTTCCGCTTTCACAGGTTTGCCGTCTGTTCCGTTAATGCGTTTGGCTCCTTCGCCTGTATCAACGGTCCAGTATCCGTCACTGTCAACTCCCATAACTGGAGTTGTACCTGTCACTTTTAACTTGTTAGTTGCATCCGGCAGCCATTCTGTAGTACCGTTGGTAGTAATGGTCCAGTAATATATTCCGTCTTCGTCAGCTTTCACTCCAATCACAGGAGCATCTGTACCATTCTTTCCATTTTTGATAGATACGGTGCTTCCATCACTGAAAGTTAATGTGTAGCCATCAGATGTCTGTTCCGTGTTGGTGATTACTTTCCCTTGATTTAATGCGTCTACCAAACTCTGTAAAGTTGTAATTTCAGAGTTCATTTTCTTGACTGTTGTTTCTAGTGTTTCTATTCGTCCGTCGAGATCATTGACTTTATCCCAGAGATCATCGTCATTGTAGCAACTGCATACTGTAACGACAG
>NZ_JBCOCI010000367.1:497-1004 GCF_040929485.1 Phocaeicola sp. RTP21198st1_B8_RTP21198_201120
TTCTTCATTGCTTTTGTTTTTAATTATTAATAGAATTGTGAATTATTGAATCTCTTTTAGTTTCTTATCTGTAAAGGCAATATGTGCCGGAATGTCCCCCGTGATGACTGACCATTTCTTTTTTCCATCCCGGGAGAAACAGTATAATGTGCCGGGAGTCACATAGTCTTTGGCATCGGTGACGAAGAATTCACCTGTTTCCGGATTGATTGCTATTCCATAAGGTATCTTGATAGATTTTTCCGTACCATCTGTAATAAAATTGCGGGTATCAGTTTTCTTTGTTTTTGTATTATAGATAGCGTAAGAGATTGTCCAACTGTTGGTGTAATAACTCCATTCTGTACTGTATACATACAGTGAATCTCTGCAAATAGCCATTTCTGTATTGGGAAGAAGCGGTAATTCTTCGATTACTTTATCGGTATTGGAATCTATTACAAATGTTTCGGAGTAAGTGTCATAATAATCTCCCCGGGATGAGACATAAATATTTCCGTATTGGTC
>NZ_JBCOCI010000367.1:1014-1337 GCF_040929485.1 Phocaeicola sp. RTP21198st1_B8_RTP21198_201120
GATTCCCACATCAATGGTTTTGATAACTTTGAATGTGTTCAAGTCGATGACGGATACCGTGCGGTCATAATTAGGTACGCGATACCCGCCGGAGTTGGCTACATAGAGTTTGTTGCCCACAATCACCATTTCTTCCGGCTGGTAGCCGACCACACAGGTATCCTTGACAGTCAGTGTGGTAGTGTCAACACGTGCTACATACCCCAGTCTGGCGTTGGGATCTATTTTGACAGGGCCTGCATACGAACTGACGTATGCATATTTATCTTTAAAGACGATATAACGGCAATTAGGTATGGAAATTTGCGTGATGTGTTTTGCTG
>NZ_JBCOCI010000368.1:0-1334 GCF_040929485.1 Phocaeicola sp. RTP21198st1_B8_RTP21198_201120
ATGTTTATGTCTGTGTAGAAAGTTTTGGGTTAGTTTTTTGGAATGTTCATAACGAAGGCCTCTTATACCTTCTTTTGAATAATGCAAGAATTATTTTTCAAAATCTTTGCCGATAGTTTTGACAGGTTTTAAACCGTTATCAACATCTTGTTAACTGAAAAGAATTACCTTTGTGGACAAGAACATAATAAAAGAAAAGACGTATGCGTAAACTGAAAATAACAGAACTGAACCGTATCAGTGCCGAAGAGTTTAAACAAGTTGAAAAACTGCCTCTGGTAGTAGTGCTGGACGATATTCGTAGTTTGCACAATATAGGTTCTGTGTTCCGTACTTCGGATGCTTTCCGTATTGAATGTATCTATCTGTGTGGTATAACGGCCACTCCTCCACACCCTGAAATGCATAAGACTGCACTGGGGGCAGAGTTCACTGTCGACTGGAAGTATGTTAATAACGCTGTTGATGTTGTTGATAACCTCAAAAACGAAGGGTATATCGTTTATTCTGTAGAACAGGCGGAAGGAAGCATCATGCTTGATGAACTTCAGCTGGATAAAACCAAGAAGTACGCTATCGTAATGGGAAACGAAGTGAAAGGGGTACAGCAGGAGGTTATTGACCATTCGGATGGCTGTATAGAGATTCCTCAATACGGAACGAAACACTCTTTGAATGTTTCCGTAACTACCGGTATTGTGATTTGGGATTTGTTCAAAAAGTTACGTTAATAGCATAAATCCAGTTGGTTAATAAGTCGTTTATAACTGGTTTATATCATAGTTAATTGTTTAATAATCAATAGAGGTGTGATTGTTTATAAGTATAGAATCCAAATGATGTAATTATACTCTTTGCAGGATATATAGATACTGTTTACAGGAGATATATATCCTGCGTGTTGGACATATATGCGCTGTACATTGGATCTATAGTTCCTGCAAGTAGCATCTATAGCTCTTACATATTGTTTATGTACGTCCTGTAAAAGCAGAATAAATGTTGGTAAATTCAGAATAAGGAAGGTTATACCCCGACTTTACTAACTCCGGTTAATAAAGTCGGTTAATAAGTATTGAATGTGTAATTCAAATCTGTTTGTTCTTCACTATCAACACTAACACAACACATTTTATTAGTTTGTCTTTACCTGCCAATCATATCAAGTTGTTTTATTTCACAGGTTCTATTTTTATGAAAAGTACACCATGTGAAGGTACGTCAGATTGGTATTTATTTATATAAACTCCTTTATCCTTTTGCTCCCAAAGATTACGCACTTTCTGTTTACCTTGAATATTCAGTTGATCCCAGAAAATAGATATGTCCTGTTT
>NZ_JBCOCI010000369.1:0-619 GCF_040929485.1 Phocaeicola sp. RTP21198st1_B8_RTP21198_201120
TTCTCTTATTCCAAAACTATTCTTTGTTCTTCTGCGTCACCTCAATGCCTTGCGGCCATACAGCAGGCGATATATGTACATGAGCATCATTTCCATGTCCGGTGTAATCCTCGGCAATGTCGCCATGTCCTTCGTTAAACTTCCAGTAAGCACAAAGTCCGGTAGTAGCAGGATCTACGTTATACATATTATCGAAGATCTCTTGCTGGGTTCGCATCACGTTCCAAACACGTACTTCACAGATTTCACCATCGAGTTGGCGGGAGAAATCGGTAGGTTCGCCATAGGAATGGCCGATTTTGAACATGAAATCCTTACCACGGTTCTGCATACCCAGATTAATAGGTTTCCCTTCACCATAATCCTCAATACGACTCTGTTCACGACCGTCTACGTAGATAACCGCCACTTTCTTTTCTGTATCAAACGTCACCGCTACATGATACCATTCGCCTTCTTGCAAAAGCTTGCTGTTATCAGCGTTCGGAAATTTAATCTCATTGCACGAGAATTGCAACTGTTGCGCCGGAAAACCTGCATCACCCAAGCGGAACAGGCAATATTGCTCGATACCCATAATCGTAGATATTTCTCTTGCAGTTACACCATTCTTAAAGTT
>NZ_JBCOCI010000369.1:694-1330 GCF_040929485.1 Phocaeicola sp. RTP21198st1_B8_RTP21198_201120
GGTCGATAGTGATGGGGAGCAAATAGCCTGCATCAATTTCAAGGTCAGTAAGACCGGAGAAGTCGATAGTGACAGGTTTGGAGCTGACTTCACCTTGCGGGATAACAGTCTGACCTGCCGACAGTTTGTAATGCTTGGCATCAAGCATGGTATAGTTAGCACCAAGGCGGGCGTTATAAGTATTCACCAGCGAGGCGTCTACTTTAATACCGACATTGATATCCTCGCCTGCAGGACGTGCCAACAAAGCGGAAATTTCCTTTTGTCCCGTCTCTATGGTACGGTTAAAAGTAAAGTTGGACACGTCCTTTAGCTTGGCTGCATCCAAATAGACGACATTATCGAAAGGGGAGGCATTGCTATAGTCTTTATTATCACAGCCGATGGCACATAACAACAGGGCCGTAGTTATGATAGCCGGTGAAATGATAGTAAGCATACCTCGAAGTATTTTTTTTGTTTTCATACCAGTTCGTATATTAAGTTTAATCAAAAACATAAATCACTTATGTGCCCTATTTATATAGCCGTCCGAACACAAAAAAGACGGCAAATTTACATACCGAAATTACCGTCTGATATACTATTAAAGCTTTTACTATACAATACACTGCTAAGCATGGCTACACCCAACTC
>NZ_JBCOCI010000370.1:0-1330 GCF_040929485.1 Phocaeicola sp. RTP21198st1_B8_RTP21198_201120
ACCAATATCCGATTCCACCACCCATGACCAACATTGCAGCAATCACTGCGGCATATTTCATCCAGCGATGCATGCTTAGTATTTTGCTCTGTTTACCTTTCTCTTCGTCCAGCTTTTTATAGAGTTGTTTTTCCGCACGAAGTATCTGTTGTTCATCAGTGTACTGGTCGAATTTACCCAAATGATAAATTTCTTCCATACGAAAGAGCTGGCGGGCGTTTTCTTCCGATTCCTTCATCCAGGCATTGACCTCGATAAGCTCTTCTTCAGAACACTGTCCTGTCAGATATCTGTCTATTATTTCTTCACTCAGATTACTCATTTTCTTTTCCTTCATATTAGTAATACAATTCAAAACGCAAAAACACTTATTATAATCGCCATAAAAATAAGAAAAGAATCGCCCAAAGAGGATCGAGTCGGCCACGCAAGTATTTTAAAGCCTTATACATATGGGCTTCCACCGTGCGGAGTGAAACTCCGAGAATATCGGCTATTTCCTTGTTTTTCATATCATGCAGATAGCTAAGTTTGAAAACCTCTTTGCATTTGTCAGGGAGCTCATTAATTGCATCATGAATTTCCTTGCGGAGTTCCTTGTCTTCGATCCTCCGAATCACTTCGTTGTTGTCCGGTTGATAGAATTCTGCGCGTCTTTGGTTGATTTCTTCCATGGCAACACAATAACCGTCTTCCACACTGCGGTGTTTCAAGACATTAAGGGCACGGGTGTAAACGGCACGATAGAGAAAGGCCTGGATTTGGTCGCCTATCTCTATGTGGTCTTTCCGCTTCCATAATTCTACAAATACGTCCTGCACTACATCCTCTGCTTCTTCTTCTCCCACCAAACGGGTTGCATAGAAAATCAGGCTGGGATAGTACCGGCGAAATAGTGCTTTATAGGTTACATCAAAGTTTTCATTCATTCTCTCGATGGACTAAGTTCATGTTTCGTTTATGGGTTTTTATCTTCGAATATGACTCCAATTGCTTTAGGGGTGTTACTCATTTCGAATTCGACAGTCGCTCCACTCATGATTTGCTCGTGAGTAAGATATGTTTTGTCATACGGTTTTCCATCTATTTTGATGGATTGGATATAGATATTTTCTTTGTTTACTTTGGGGGCCAATACGGTGAAAGTCTTTCCATTTGCCAGATGTAATTGCATTTCCGGGAATAGGGGAGTACCTATCTCATATTTTCCACTGACGGGATTGACGGGGTAGAATCCCATCGCACTGAATACATACCATGCTGACATCTGTCCGCAATCTTCGTTGCCACAAAGACCGGCAGGTTCGTTCTTGTGGAGCTCGTTCATCAC
>NZ_JBCOCI010000371.1:0-1328 GCF_040929485.1 Phocaeicola sp. RTP21198st1_B8_RTP21198_201120
GGATCACTATGCTCTAGTTTCCTACCTGATCGACTTGTCAGTCTCCCAGTCAAGCGCCCTTATGCCATTACACTCTAACGGCGGTTACCAATCGCCGTGAGGGCACCTTTAGAAGCCTCCGTTACGCTTTTGGAGGCGACCACCCCAGTCAAACTACCCACCAATCAGTGTCCCCATATACACGGGTTAGAATCCAAACAAATGAAGGGTCGTATTTCAACAGCGGCTCCAAGGATACTGGCGTACCCCCTTCAAAGCCTCCGACCTATCCTACACATCACGTGCCCAGATTCAATGATAAGCTATAGTAAAGGTTCACGGGGTCTTTTCGTCCCATCGCGGGTAATCGGCATCTTCACCGATACTACAATTTCACTGAGCTCACGGTTGAGACAGCGTCCAGATCATTACACCATTCGTGCAGGTCGGAACTTACCCGACAAGGAATTTCGCTACCTTAGGACCGTTATAGTTACGGCCGCCGTTTACTGGGGCTTCAATTCAACGCTTCTCTCAACGATAACGTCTCCTCTTAACCTTCCAGCACCGGGCAGGTGTCAGGCTGTATACAGGATCTTTCGATTTAGCACAGCCCTGTGTTTTTGTTAAACAGTTGCCTGGACCTATTCTCTGCGCCCTCCCGTCACCGGGTAGGGACCCTTTATCCCGAAGTTACAGGGTCAGTTTGCCTAGTTCCTTAACCGTGAATCACTCAAGCGCCTTAGAATATTCATCCCGACTACGTGTGTCCGTTTACGGTACGGGTACCTACAGGATTTAGTTTAGCGGATTTTCTTGGCAGCATGATTACATGCACTATTGCCTTGTCCCGAGGGACGCGGCATACTATCAGGTTCGATTCTCATGGTGGATTTGCCTGCCAAGATCAACATCTACACCCTTCAACCATCTATTCCGTCAGATGGCGGCATTGTCACTACTGCGTCTCCACATCACTCCTGGAGGTAGTAACGGAATATTAACCGTTTCTGCCATCGGCATCGCCCTTCGGCTGAGCCTTAGGACCCGACTTACCCTGATCCGATTAGCGTTGATCAGGAAACCTTAGTCTTTCGGCGAGGGGGTTTCCCGCCCCCTTTATCGTTACTTATACCTACATTTGCTTTTCCAGACGCTCCAGAATACCTCGCGGTACGCCTTCGACGCTGACTGGAATGCTCCCCTACCGATCATTTCAATGATCCCACTGCTTCGGTAGACAACTTAATACCCGATTATTATCCACGCCAGACTCCTCGACTAGTGAGCTGTTACGCACTCTTTAAATGAATGGCTGCTTCCAAGCCAACATCCTAGCTGTCTTAGCA
>NZ_JBCOCI010000372.1:0-962 GCF_040929485.1 Phocaeicola sp. RTP21198st1_B8_RTP21198_201120
CACTACTGAACAGGTAGACAATGCCCGTCGTAGCTTCCTTTCAGCATCGGCCATTTTTGCAACAACTTCTGTACTGAAAGCACAAGAGAAAAAAGTAGACGGAGGATTGGCTACTATCGAAGATAAAAAGATTCCCCAAAGAGAAAACCCTATCTATCCTCCCGGTGCTTTAAGCGCACGCAATTTCACTCAACATTGCACAGCCTGCCAATTATGTGTCTCTGTTTGTCCCAACCAGGTATTGCGCCCATCGGACAACCTATTGACATTGATGCAACCGGAAATATCATACGAACGTGGATATTGCCGTCCCGAATGTACTAAATGTTCGGAAGTTTGTCCTGCCGGTGCTATTCATCTCACCAGTCTTGCCGAGAAATCAGCTATTCAGATCGGACATGCCGTATGGATTAAAGAGAACTGTGTACCTTTGACAGATGGAATGGAATGTGGCAACTGTGCCCGCCATTGTCCGACAGGTGCCATACAGATGGTAGCTTCCGATCCTGAAAAAACAGATTCTCCAAAGATTCCGGTAGTAAATGTAGAAAAATGTATCGGTTGTGGGGCGTGTGAGAACCTTTGTCCGTCCCGTCCTTTCAGCGCCATTTATGTGACAGGACATCAGATGCATAGAATTATTTGATCTAAATCAGTATAAGATTATGGAAGATAAAAATAAGAAAGATATAAATAGAAGAGATTTTATTAAGATTGTAGGTATCAGTGCAGCCACATCGACAGGTCTGTTATACGGATGCTCTTCAAAGGGGACTACTTCTGCAAGTAGCGCAACAGGAGAAGGAGAGGTGCCCACCGATAAAATGACTTACCGCACATCTCCAACCACCGGTGACCGTGTTTCACTTTTGGGATATGGTTGTATGCGTTGGCCGCTCAAACCTGCTCCCGATGGTAATGGTGAAGTTATCGACCAGGATGCCGTAAACGGATTGGTAGAT
>NZ_JBCOCI010000372.1:972-1325 GCF_040929485.1 Phocaeicola sp. RTP21198st1_B8_RTP21198_201120
GCTCCACGGCATCGGCATGGGAGGAATGGAAGCACTTAAAGGACGCTACCTGGATAACGGAATACTTGATTTTCTGGTTAAAGAGCGTGAAGCCGGACGCATCCGGAATCTCGGATTTTCTTACCATGGTGACATTGAAGTATATGATTATCTGCTCTCACGACACGATGAATTTAAATGGGATTTTGTACAAATACAGCTCAATTATGTAGACTGGAAACATGCCAAAGAGACCAATACTCGAAATACGGATGCGGAATATCTCTATGGCGAACTGGCCAAACGGGGGATTCCTGCCATCATTATGGAACCACTTTTGGGAGGACGTCTATCCAACTTGAACGATAATCTGG
>NZ_JBCOCI010000373.1:0-231 GCF_040929485.1 Phocaeicola sp. RTP21198st1_B8_RTP21198_201120
CTATCGAACTGGACTGCTGTCATCCGACATTGTTAAATCTATACGTCCTTGGGGATTAAAAACTATAGCTGATAGTGCGGACCCAAGAACCATTCAAGAGATTCATAACGGAGGTGTGAGGATATATGCTGTAAGTAAATACCCCGGTTCTGTTGTAGCGGGTATAGATAAGATGAAGGAGTATGAAATATACATAACCAAACGTTCGTATAACTTACAAAGAGAGTATAG
>NZ_JBCOCI010000373.1:319-1322 GCF_040929485.1 Phocaeicola sp. RTP21198st1_B8_RTP21198_201120
AACGAGCCGGAAGACCATGATAATCACGGAATAGATGCCGCTCGTTACTGGGTTTTGGGTGAGCTTCTTGGTAAGATAATAAAGTCACAAAAAGTTTCAAAAGAAGAATTAGGAATTTGGTAAATTTACAGATTATGAATTATATACAGGAATTATTAACACTATTCAGGAATAAGGCCCTTAACTCAATGGGTGTTGAGAGAGACATATTCCAACTTATAAAGGATGGTGATATTAGTACAGCCATCGCTCTGATGCAGAATAGGGAGGATGAAGTGGATATCGCTTTAAGTGAGTACAAGCCGGAACTTCACAAGGTTATGAAGCGTCCTAATAAGTTCAGAAAGAACAAAGACCCGTATATCAGCGAGAAGCTTCCCCGGAACAGGCAGCAATTCATCAATGAAGTAGAATTATTCTTTCTTCTTGGTAAACCGATTAAGTGGGAAAAGAAAAACGGCAATGATGATGTTTATCAGATGTTTCTTGACTTCATTGATAAAACGAGGTTTAATGTCACCATGCGCAAAGTAAAGAGGCTTGCCGGAGCGGAAACAGAGAGTGCAAAGCTTTATCATCTATACAGGAACGAAAGTAACCAGGCAGAAGTCAAGGTGGTTGTGCTGGCCCGCTCCACAGGGTATAAACTAAGACCTTTGTTTGACCAGTTTGGCACATTGGTTGCCTTTGCTTTCGGGTATTCCGTTAAATCATCAGGTAAGTCCGTGCAACATTGGGATATTCAAACTAAAGACTTTTATTTCAACTGTAAAAAGGGAACAGTGGGATGGGAAGTGGAGACTTACCAGAACCCTACTGGAAAGATAAACATTATATTCTATCAGCAGGAAAAGGCTTGGATGGGTGTGCAACATCGGGCAGAAAGAGAGGAAATGCTTGATTCTAAAACCGGAGATATCAATAACTATTTCTCTGATCCTATGGCAGCAGCTACAGCAGATGTTATCGAAAACTTAAAAGATCCGGATGCAATAGGTACATT
>NZ_JBCOCI010000374.1:0-1322 GCF_040929485.1 Phocaeicola sp. RTP21198st1_B8_RTP21198_201120
GTTGAATACAGGGCAGTTGATAATATTGTGAATACCGGATTTCATTCCTTTTCTAACCGGATTGTTATGCAGGAAAAAGTCGGTAATCCGGATATTCCATGTTTTTGCCGGATTGATAATGTCTTGCGGATTGAAATAGGTGATACCATTCATTCCGCCAAACCAGATAATACCTTGTTTATCTTTGAAGGAGGCATTCTTGTAGAACTCATTTCCCTGTAATCCGTCGCTGACATAATAATTGATAAATTTGTTGTTTTTCTTTTGGAATTGGGAAATTCCGGCATTGGTGCTTATCCAAAGAAAATCTTTTCCATCTCCTTGTATGGCATATATTGTATTACTGGGCAATCCGTCTGCAGTAGTATAAGTGGTTAGTTCTTTCGTATTTTTATTCCAACCGGATAATCCTTCGGAACTGCCCAACCAGACAACTCCTTCGTCATCTTCAAAGATTGAATAAATAACATTTTGTGAGAGTATCTTATGACTTTGAAAATCAGGACTGTCAAGGTCTATACAGTTGATGCCGTCATAAGTTCCGACATACAGTTTATTATCATCGGAATAGTGCAGACAACCTATCCATTCGTTGATTAGAGATGTCCGAGATTGTATGGATGTAAATTCTTTCGTTTTCAGGTCATAGTAGAACAAACCGAATCCCATTGTCGCAATCCAAAGACGCTTGTTTTTATCTTCTGCGAAATCATATACACGTTGTATATAGTTGTTGTTCTTATCTACCAGTTTGTACTGGTAATCGCATAATCCTGTCTGTTTGTTCAGCTTTCCCATACCGTTTATAAAGGAGCCGACCCAAATGTTGTACTCGGAATCTTCATATAGTTTTATAACTGTTGAAGGCACAGAATTAGGGTGATTAGTATGCGAGAAATGTTTAGCCGGTTCTAACTTTTCTGTCAGGGCATAAATTCCGTCATTGTCTGTTCCAACCCATAACATACCGTTGTTGTCTTTGCAGAATGAGGTTATACAACTGGAACCGATCATGTTTTTATCCATGGATTTATGTCCTATATACTTGAAACTGTTTGTTCGGGCAGGTATCTGCATGACTCCTTTCTGATAAACAGCCAACCATAAGTTACCGGAATTGTCTTTTAGGATAGAATGTATTTTTGAATTTTTTGAATCAAAATAGTTGTTGTCAAAATTGTATTCGGAGATTTCATGAGTTTGGTTATTGTAGACACTCATACCTTTACCATCAGTTCCGATATATAATTCATTTTGCGGTCCGGAATAGAGGAAACAGATAGGAAGTTCTCTCTTTTCTTTAAAATCAATAGGTATAAAGG
>NZ_JBCOCI010000375.1:0-1321 GCF_040929485.1 Phocaeicola sp. RTP21198st1_B8_RTP21198_201120
TCCCATCTGAATGGCATCAATCCAAGTCCAGTCATTCACTTGCGGAGTGTTGACTAACATATCCATCGATGCCTTTATATTTTTTATTTTCGCAGGATCGGGAGAAATCTTGTATAATTCGATATATGCCTGTCCGCAACAGTGGTCATCCGCATTACGGGTGATATTACCGCCACGCATCCCCCATTTATGGAAATCGGCCCAGTCATAAGCATAATCATAATAATCCGAACGGGGATAGATAGTATGCAGAGCCATCAAACCCTCATAATAGACACCGCGTGTCCATATATTGCTGGGCCTGAATTTACTGACATAACTGGGACGGGTATAATCCGCATACTTCTTCATGAAATAATCATTCACCTTGATAATGGTTTTCAACGTCTCTTTCCGGTCGGGAAGAGATTGGGCCGGAAGTGAACTCCATCCGGACAAAAGTAACAAAACAACCAGTATTTGTTTTCTCATGGATATAAGTTTAATTATTGATAAATTTATTCTTTGATACAAAAGTAGGGGTAAGCTTCCATGTCTAAATAGAGAGCAGTACTAATCCATTAACTACAATTCAAATATGCCGGAAACAATAATATAGACAGCCCGGAAAATAATATTTTCCATGTTTTTGTATATTTGTCTAGTTAATGCTAATTTTAAATGCCGTCCTTTGTGTGTCCTTTTATAATCGGGACATACATAAACATTAATAAAAAGGAAAATGAAAAACGCAGTATTTTATTTCATCCTTATCATAGGATTCCTCACTTCAGGAATGATTTCCGCACAGGGAAAGCAACGCCAGATGGAAGCATTGGACAGAGGACTAGTAGCAGTAAAAACGGACAGCGGTGTCTTTATCAGCTGGCGCTTGTTAGGCAATGAAAGAGATGCAGCTTTCAATGTCTACAAAAACGGGAAACTGTTCAAATCCTTATCCGCTGGAGAAGCGACCAACCTAACTGACAATTCTGGCAAACCGAGTGATAAATATGTGGTGAGAACCATTGTGAATAGTAAAGAGACTTCTTCTTCTAAAGAAGTGACACCTTGGGCAGAAGAATTCCTGACCATCCAGATGAATCGTCCGCAAGGCGGAACAACTCCTCCGGGTGTCACTTATGTCAGAGCCAAACACCCACCTGTGGTACAGGAGTATCCGGAAGGGCAAGCATATACGTATGTTCCAGGTGATTGCAGCGTAGGTGATTTGGACGGAGATGGGGAATATGAAATCATTGTAAAATGGAATCCTTCCAACCAAGCCGACAATTCTTTCTCCGGTGTGACAGGTCCTGTATATCTGGATGCTTATAAACTA
>NZ_JBCOCI010000376.1:0-1320 GCF_040929485.1 Phocaeicola sp. RTP21198st1_B8_RTP21198_201120
TCTGCAAATTCAGTAATGAGAGGACGTGTAAACGCAATAAGGACGTTCAAGGGCTTAGTTGCGGATTTGAGGTATAATATAATCCTGTTTCAGCATCTTCATACTGTCCCTGAAACCTGAACGGGCAATCATAAAGGAATTTTCCCGTAAAATCAATCACTTTTCCGTAAATATCCAGCGTGCAGTCCCAGGTCTTGTTCCCCTGCCCGTCGTACATCTGGATGGGGGTACCCAAGTAGTCAGATACAATAGAACAGGATTTATCACTTTGTATCTTGGCAGTAGGAATCAATGTTTCTTCTTCGAATATCCAAGTTGTTATATTGTTTCTATTAGGTAGTACGTCATTATCTGTAGCAGTAGTAATCCATTCGTGCAGCGGCACGTTTCCATCCCACACCCAGCGTGTGACCTTTCCGAAATACAGCTTGGCGGTACGCCGTCCCAACGCATCGTAACGGAACTCTACCGGTCTTCCGTCCGGACGTATGACATTCTTTAGCATACCATTGGAAGCCCACTCGTAGAGCCATCCCGTTCCCGTTGCCAGACAGCGGATGTCACGTTCCTTCTCCATGCGCTTCCGGTCATATCTTACGCCCGTTTCCTGCAACTGTTTGAACTCGCGGAAAATGAGGTTCCCCTCATCATCGTAGTGATAGAAACAATCCGGGTCCTCCAAAAGTTTTCCACCGGCACCGTATTTGCGGTCCTTCCTGTCCGGAGTCCCGAAGAGGTTGCCCACGAAGTCCGGCACACGATAAATCACATCCGTTTCCGAGCCCTGGGTGGTTTCCTGCCGGATAAGGAAGTCGAAACGGTCGTAGTCGTAGCGCATGACCGTTCCCGTCAGCTCGTTTTCCTTGGAGAGCAGACGGTTGGCAATGCCCCACTCATAGCGGTACGCTCCACGTTCGATGCCGCCCGACCGGACCGACTTGCGCACCTCGCATCCGAAACGGTCACGCTCGGTGCTGACGGTTACACCACCGGAAAAGATGCGCTGTACCTCCAGCCCCGTGTTGTCACGCACCCACGATGCCTGCCAGCTCTCGCCCGCCTGCATGGCCTGCAGGTTGCCTTCCCGGTCATAGGTATGACGGATGTCCGCTCCCAGACTGCTGGTGATGCGGGTGCAGTTGCCTTCGCCGTCATAGGTACGGCTGACGGTGTATTCTCCTTGCCTTTCCTCTGTAATCAGTCCCGTCTTCCTGTCACGGGTGAACTCCAGCAGGTTCTCGCTGTTCTTCGCCTTGACGAGCATGCCGTCCTTGTCATACGTGTAGAGGGAGACCTCCCCGTCATACTGTTCCTCCTTCA
>NZ_JBCOCI010000377.1:0-1318 GCF_040929485.1 Phocaeicola sp. RTP21198st1_B8_RTP21198_201120
ATCTTTGACAACATAGCTTTTGCACGGCGCAAAGCTTCCGGTTTACCTTGCGGCAGCAAGTTCAACTGGCTGACTTTTGCAGAAACGAACAACATAGCAGAACCATTCTTACATGCAGCTACACAAGCACCGCAACCGATACAAGAAGCAGCATCCATAGCTTCGTCAGCGATAGGTTTCGCGATCAAGATAGCGTTAGCATCCTGCGGAGCACCTGTGCGTACGCTTACATAACCACCAGCTTGCATAATCTTGTCGTATGCAGTACGGTCTACCATCAAGTCTTTGATGACAGGGAAACCAGCCGAACGCCAAGGTTCAACAGTGATGGTATCACCGTCGTTGAAACGACGCATATAGATCTGGCAAGTAGTAGCACCTGTTGCAGGACCGTGCGGGTGTCCGTTGATGTAAAGAGAACACATACCGCAGATACCTTCGCGGCAGTCATGATCGAATACTACCGGTTCTTTTCTTTCGCTGATGAGCTGTTCGTTCAGAATATCCAGCATTTCGAGGAAGGAAGTATCACCGGGGATATCTTTCATTTGGTAGGTTTCAAAAGCACCTTTAGCTTTCGGACCAGCTTGGCGCCATACCTTCAGTGTAAATGATATATTTTTATCCATTTTCTTCTAATTCTTTTAAATGTTTAACTTCACCGATTAGCTCTTGTAGTTACGAGTCTGAACCTTGATAGCTTCATATACCAGCGGTTCTTTGTGCAATACCGGAGCCTTTTCATCATCACCTTGATATTCCCAGCATGCTACATAGAAGAAGTTTTCGTCATCACGTTTTGCTTCTCCTTCTTCAGTCTGGTATTCTTCACGGAAGTGACCACCACAACTTTCGTTACGGTTCAATGCATCGTAAGCAACAAGCTCACCCATAGTGATGAAGTCGTACAGACGGATTGCTTTGTCAAGCTCTACGTTCATACCTTCTTTAGAACCGGGGATAAACAAGTTCGTTTCGAATTCCTTGCGGATTTCTTTCAGTTCGGCGATACCTTTCTTCAGGCCTTCTGCCGTACGTCCCATACCTACATATTCCCACATGACATGACCCAGTTTCTTGTGGATAGAATCAACAGATTCTTTACCCTGGATGCTCATGAACTTGTCGATCTTAGCTTGAACTGCTTTTTCAGCTTCAGCAAATTCAGGAAGATCGGTAGAGAAACGAGGAACAGTGATCTGGTCTGCCAGATAGTTCTGGATAGTGTAAGGCAATACGAAGTAACCGTCAGCCAAACCTTGCATCAATGCAGAAGCACCGAGGCGGTTTGCACCGTGGTCGGAGAAGTTAGCTTCAC
>NZ_JBCOCI010000378.1:0-1313 GCF_040929485.1 Phocaeicola sp. RTP21198st1_B8_RTP21198_201120
TATATTCACCTTTCTGTTTGTCTGGCTGGGGAGTGTAGCGTTTCAGGCAGTCGGCAATATAACCGAAATAGGCTTTCCAGTCGCCATCGTAGGCAAGAGCACTGGCAAGTTCGTTTTTTTCGTAACTACTGAAATTGAGTTCGGCTTCGTTATAGGTACTTAGCAGATAAGTGTAGATTTGTTCGCGGACTACCTGATTAGGGATGGTGAGTTTGGTCTTTCCTTTATACGTGCCGCTAATGGTGAGCATACCGAAATAGTAGAGCAGGCTCACAAAGTTGTCGGGGTTGGTGATATTGACAGCAGGAAAACCTTTTTTCAGTTCTCCGGTGACGTAGCCTTCGCTCACCAATGTCTGTATGATGGAGGCATCATGGGCAAACTCTTTGTCCTTCCGGATGAGCATACGTAATTTTTCGTAGTCGATACGGATATTGTCTTCTACCATATCCCGGGGGGCTTTGCCTCGTTGAATATAATTCTTGACGAAGTAGAGTACCATATTAGAGTTGTACATAGTGGTTTCACCATAACATTCTTCCGCAAAGCAGTAGTTGTCATACCAAGGTTTCATTATTTCTATCAATTCGTCCACACTGTGGTTGAATGGACTGGTGGTGGAATAATAAGTGAGCATTTGGCGCACTTCTTCTTCCGTGAAACCTATCATCTCGTTGAATTCCGGTGTGAGCGAGTAGTTGGTTCCGATATTGAAACCACTTGTGAGGTCGTCCATTGTCACGGGGCTTACGCCGGTGATGAAACAACGCTCGATGCTGGAATAGGTTCCGGCTTTGATTTTATTGAAAAAAGCGCGCAGATAACCTTCGCCATGTGTTTCGTCCGTATAGCGGTGCAGGCTTTCTATATCCGAGAGGATAGCATTGGTGAAATGGTCGTATTCGTCGATAAAGAGGTAAATACGTTGGTTGGTCTTATTACATTCTGTGAACAGGTATTCAAATTGTTCGACAGCTCCTTCTTTTTTGTCGAGTTCTTCCTTGATGCCTTTGGGGAGATAGTCGGCGTAAATGTCACAGAAATAGTCGAACATTGTTTGGCAATGCGCGTCCAGCCCCTTGCGATAGTTGTGCAGTTCGCCTACTATTCCGGAGAAGTTGAGGTATAGTACCAGATAGCTGTTCCGGTCGCGCGTAGGGTGCTTTCCGATGTAAAGGTCGCCAAACAGCGCTTCGAACTTATCCTTGGCAAGTATATCATAATAGTGCTGCAACATATTTACAGTGAGGCTTTTGCCGAAACGGCGCCGACGAATAAAGAAGAAAAACTTGTCCGCTTCTTCTATCATGGGT
>NZ_JBCOCI010000379.1:0-1311 GCF_040929485.1 Phocaeicola sp. RTP21198st1_B8_RTP21198_201120
GATTATAAAGATAAGGATTCTCCGCATTCCGATGATGAGTTGACTGAATATGGAATGTCAGACCTATTTCCCGATCCGTAGAAATATGAGCGGGTACTGTCAGCTGCCGCCGGGCAACTTCCTTCCCTTCTTTATCTGTAAGGGTAAATCTAAGGTCGTATGATGCACCCGGACTTGGATAATTACCCGGCACTGTACTTTTCTGTTTGTCACCGACCATAACCCGTAGTTTCAAATCCGCATCTTCAAACCGATTATCGAAAAAGGTCTGTGCGACCATATTGTCTATCCAACGTTTACGCGGCATAGCTTCCAAAGTGACATCCCTGTAAATTCCGCCCAATGTCCAGTCGTCGAAAACATCAAATTTATACTCTTTAGTTATCTGCCTTACACGGACTGCCAACAGATTCGCCCCGTCTGTTTTCAGCTTGCCGCTGACATCAAACGCAAACGACGTATAACCGCTGTCATGCCTGCCCAGAAACTTCCCGTTCAGCCAGACCTCTGCCGATGACCACACGCCGCCGAAATGAAGCAATACACGCTTCCCATCCCAGCCTTCAGGAGTATCAAATTTATGCAAGTAAAAGCCCTCACTAGCCTTGTTTTCCTTGAACCCTCTATATACAGGTTCCTCATATCCCAGAACAGCCCAATTGGACGGTACAGGGATCTTTGTGAATTTCTGACTACTGAATCCCGGAGAGCTGAAATTCTCCAGACGTTTAGCTTCCTGTTCAGTCTTTGCCAAGGCAAATTGCCATTCGCCGTTCAAGCTAATATACTCTTGAGCATTTACACAGAAGCCTGATAACAGTAAAATAAATAAAATGATGATACGCGGATTCATAATATAATTTTTGTAGAAACAATTAGAACTCAATTCATTTTAGAAACTTTATACACAACCTATATTATATCCCCGTCAAACAATCCTTCAAGAGAAGTATGGGTATGATCATTTTTGAAGAGTCCGTTCACTTTCTTTCTACCTTCCTTCTCCATTTTATCAGCTGATAATTTATTCAAGTCGATAAAACAGGCCCCCTTTGCTTCAGCCGCTTCACGCGCCCATCCTGCATAAGTATCAGTTCTTCTTTCTATCTTCCCTTCCTTCCAGATATTACGTGGAGTAGGACTTAAAATAACCGGAACAGCCCCCTTCTCCTGTACATCCATAATAAATTTCTTCAAATACCAGCCATAAGTATACACAGCCTCATAAATCCCAGTCTTTTCCACCATGACAACTTTGCTTTCGTCACCCGTTCCTTTCAGTTCACCACGCGCCTTTCCTTTTTGTATATC
>NZ_JBCOCI010000380.1:0-1307 GCF_040929485.1 Phocaeicola sp. RTP21198st1_B8_RTP21198_201120
GAAGAAACCTCATCCGACAGTAGATTATAATCCACCGTGCGGTTTAGATGCGGTATATAGTGAAGAGCTCCTTTCAGGAACAGTCCGAGCCACAAGCTGTTATCTTTGTCGAGCCATAAAGAATGTATGTTCTTGGCGTAGATTTGCATTTGCTTGTGCAGCCGTTCGGCACGGGTGATTTCTTTCTTATTGTTCAGGTAGTTCAATCCGCCATCTTCGGTGGCGATGTACAGACCGTTGTCCGGAGCATTGATAATCTGGCGGACAGCCTTTCCGCTCAAATGATTGAAACTGGCTCCGTATGGATATATCTGGAACTGGTCGGAACCGAATATATAATAGTTGACTCCTCCGAAATAGGTTCCCACCCACATATTATGAGCCTTGTCCTGATAAAGGCTGTAAATGGGAGAATCGTTCAGCGCACTTAAATCCCGTTCCGATTGCTCGTAATGTGCAATCAGTTGATAGAGTTTGTTGAAGACAAAGATGCCATACTCCGTGCCTACCCATATATTCCCCGTATGGTCGGTTGCCGCACACCGGAAGTCTTTCACTTCAAGGTCTTTCGAAAGATTACACAGGGTATTGCTTTGTATATGATAGACGAAAAAATCGTTGTTAGTATTAAATAAAAGCTGGTTGGACGAGATCAGGACGGCATTGTTGCATTGTTGTGTAAAAGGCTGGATGAGAGTCGGGAGGGAAACGAACTGTTTCTTTTCCAGACTGTATCGCATCAGTCCTTTGTTGGTGTCTATCCATAAGGTTTTGTCTCCGTCCTCCGCAAAGTATCTCACATGAGGTTTTTCTTCATCGAGAAGAAAAGGAACAAACAAGCTGTCTTGTTCATTGTAGCGATAGAGTCCGTTGCTACAAGCTGGCAGAAGCATACCATCGCTGGTGTTCAGGAAACAAACATCATCCTTAGTGTTCCCTTTAATCTGGTAACGGCTGAAATCTTCTGTCTCGTAGTTATAGCTGCAGATGCCCTGATCGGTAGAGATCCATAGAATGTTACGGAGCGAATCGTTATATAAGCGTGTGATGAAATTGTGGCGGAGTGAGGTGCTGTCGGCTTCATTATGTGCGAACAGGTTGATATTATAACCGTCATATCGGCACAATCCGTTGCGTGTACCAAACCAGATGAACCCATGGTTGTCCTGGGTGATTGCATTGATCGTATTATGCGGGAGTCCTTCAGCTATACTTAGCTGTTTGAAGCGTATGTTATTATATTGAATCTGTCCCGTCGACAAGCTTGTATTTAAGAGCACGAGACTAAATAAGAGTACGAATTTAAG
>NZ_JBCOCI010000381.1:0-785 GCF_040929485.1 Phocaeicola sp. RTP21198st1_B8_RTP21198_201120
GTACATTCACCTGTACAAATGATTTGTCGCCATTTTCAATAGCTGACAAATCCAGATTCTTCCTGATTTCATTTGGAGTAATCACACCAATCTGGAACAGCGTATTATAGTAGCTAGCCAGACTTGCCTTATCTGCTCTAAGGAGAACTGAAGTATCAAAACGCACATCTATATTATTCCTTTCAGAAGGCTTATATAGTTTACGTTCAAATTCCAGTTCTATCTTTTCCAGTAGTGGTGAAAGCGTATCAGTCAAGAAAGCTAATTGAGTAGCTTCTACTGTACTATAACTGGACTTGGACAAATCAAATGCCTTGACTGGTGACACACCGAAGAATCTGCAAATATCAATCACATTAAACTGTCTGGTTTCCAGTAATTGTGCATCAGACGGATTCACCGTAATAGGCTGAAAAGTCATATTGCCTTCCATTACAGCCACGCCATTAGGAGTACCAGTAATGGAATTAAAAGCACTACTCCAAGCTGTTTTAATGTCCTGCTTCTGTTGTGCCGTCAATGAGGATTCCACTTTAATAATGCCAGCCAGATTAGCACCACCTTTGAAAAATCCTTCTGCGTGCGCTTCTGAATCAGCAGTTAACCCCAGTGTATTTCTAGCGTGCTTCAAAGTACTTATACCTGTAATCCCATCATAACTAAAATTCAGGATATGAATCATATTGATAGCTTCTACCAGTTGGTTCATTCCTGTAATGTTGTACATCTTCTTACCGTTTTTAAAAGTGACTGATACTGAATCTGATTTTAGAAATATCAGTTCT
>NZ_JBCOCI010000381.1:795-1307 GCF_040929485.1 Phocaeicola sp. RTP21198st1_B8_RTP21198_201120
GTTCTTTGGCATCGCCTCTTTCATCTCTCTTAATACGAGCATAACCGTTACCTGTAAGAAGTACACTGGTAACTAGCGTCTTGATAAAAGTAAATCTGCTCATTTGGTCGTTAGGTTCTCTGTTTAATAACCAGTATGTAGGATGCTTGGTAAACTTGGTTTTAAAGCCCTCATCATCTACATAATACGGTTCTAACGGTAACTGTGCAACAGAATCACTTATCACGTCTACACATCTGTAAACGGCAGATAACAGCATAGCTTTTGATTCTGAATATGTAGTAGCTGAATTATAAAATAGAGAATCTGAAAGAAAGTTGTAGCTACGTTCTTCTTGTCTAGCTTCTTTCTTTTTAAATGGATTGAAATTGATATTGAATTTCATTAAAATGTAAATATTTGGTTTGTGTAGTGTGGTACTTGTAAATACATACCTAAAGCCTGTATCATAGATATAGTTCCATCAATCTTCTTTTTGTCTACTTGTTTGTTAGGTTTGATATTGCCGTTAT
>NZ_JBCOCI010000382.1:0-298 GCF_040929485.1 Phocaeicola sp. RTP21198st1_B8_RTP21198_201120
CTTCGTGGCGGTTGCTAAACAAACGGTTGTAATCCAAACGTGCCTGTATATAAGTACGTCCGTCAGAAGCGTTATGACTGAATCCGTTGCCAATAGTCGGGTCAATATCATATTTGTTACCCGTTTTGTAAGCACCCGTATAGTGTCCGCCTGCCATATAAGCATCCGAACCTTCGATCGGCATAAACGTCGCATATTTCGGATATTCACGATAACCGTCTTTGTAAGTATCCAGTTTACGATTAATCCAGCGTCCTTCAGAAGCATCATAAGAGAACATCACTTCCGCTTTTAATCC
>NZ_JBCOCI010000382.1:308-1306 GCF_040929485.1 Phocaeicola sp. RTP21198st1_B8_RTP21198_201120
CACCATAAAGCATTCCACGAGGATTTTGCTGAATGTATTCCTCATTCTGCGGATGCGCACTTGCTTCCACCAGGATGGGCACATATGGAGGCTGGGTAGCACAGATGGTCATCAGGCGACCGGCTGTTGTACCCGGTGCATTACGGTCGGTAATACGGGCCCCCAAATCCAAACGGGTACTCAAATAACGATTAATGTTGATATCGATGTTCGAACGGAAGTTGTAACGGGTGAACTTGGTTTGCGAGTCATATTCACCGGCATTCGAATATTTGTAGTTACCGCCTTGTGAAAAGTAATTGGCCAATACATAATAACGTACCTTGTCCGTACCTCCACGAATGGAGAGGCTGACATCTTCCTGCAAACCGGGTTTGAAGGCAAAATCATAATAATCCCAGTCATATCCCAAACCATCGGAGTTGTCTCCTTTCGCACGGCGGAAATTGTCAATCGCCTGTTGAGAGAAAAGGTTCAAACTGCTGATGTCTGCGCCCGTCATCTTGGCATCGTTCAATCTGGCTTCATTATATAAAGTTGCATAATCGGCAGAGCCTAAATATTCGGGGAAACCGATCGGCTGGTTAATACCAATAGAGGCTTTCAGGTTCACGGTTGCCTTTTCCGCTGCCTTACCACGTTTGGTAGTAATAACGATTACACCATTTGCACCACGGATACCATAAGCGGCAGTGGCGGAAGCATCTTTCAGGATAGTGAATGTTTCAATTTCATCCGGTGCGAGGTAACTCATGTCACGTTCGATTCCATCGACAATGACAATGGCACTCTGGTTACCGTAAGTTGCCTTACCACGGATAAACAATTCACTTTGATCCACACCCGGTTCACCACCCGCATACTGGTTTACAATCAACCCCGGCAGACGTCCGGCAAGCGCATTGTTGATATTGGCAGTAGGACTTTGCGTCAGATCTTTTGTCGTGATGGTAGCAACAGAACCGATCATCGTTTCTTTACGTTGTTTGGTATAACCT
>NZ_JBCOCI010000383.1:0-1301 GCF_040929485.1 Phocaeicola sp. RTP21198st1_B8_RTP21198_201120
CGCCTACACGCAGTGCCGTCCAGAAAATCAAGTACATCAGCGAAGGAAACGTATACCGGCTGATTGCCGGTAGCAAGCTGCCTTCCGCTGAGAAATTCGAAAGCTGGATATTTGATGAACTGGTTCCCGAAACACTAAAGAACGGTGGCTATCTTCTTAAGAAGAATGGCGAAACGGATAATGAACTGCTTGCGCGTGCCATATTGCTCGCACAGAACCGTATAAAAGAGCGAGACAGCCGTATTTCAGCATTGGAGAAGGAGAACAACTATGCTATCCTGAAACTCAAGCTACAGGCCCCAAAAGTTCAGTATTACGACAAAGTCCTGCAATCCCAAAGCACCTACACGACCACACAGATAGCGAAAGAATTGGGAATGACTGCCGGAATGTTGAACAAGCGGCTCCGATGGGCAGGCATCCAGTTCCGTCAATCCGGTCAGTGGCTGCTCAAAGCTCCTTACCAGAATCAAGGCTATACGGCAACCCGGACCCATGTATGGGAAAGCCGCACAGGAGAAACAGGCACGGCCATGTTGACGGTCTGGACGGAAAAGGGCCGGTTATTCATACATTATCTTTTTGAGGCTTATCTGGTATAGCCGGAATATAAGACCGGGATAAATAAAAAAGCTACTGAAACAAAAATTCAGTAGCTTTTTTATTGCTTTCAATTGATACTATCTCAACCGTGGTCCCGTTTTCTTCTTTTCTTTCACAGGCACAATTTCTTGTCGGGGTGCTTCTTGCGGCCTTATTCTTTCACTTACAGTCTCACTCTGAAGAAGCCTGTTTAAATACCGGAGGTCCTTCAGTAACTCCTGTTTGCATTCCATCTCCAGGGAATGGGCCATATTCGACATCGGGTTGGTACTTTTCTTGACAAGCGGACCGTTCAGGAGATCTTCTTCTACATACAGGGTACAACGCTTCAAATAGCCTTCAATGTCCTTCGGCGTTTCAGCGGTATCAATCGCCTCCTGAATGGCCTTATAATTCTTATCCATATAACAGGCCTTATACAAGTCATCGGCATGCCAGTCAAAGAAATGAAGATAGTTTTTTCCCAGTTGCTGGTTATACTCTTTTATATCGCTTTCCACAACCCCTTTCTTCTTGTCAAGATATTGCTGCAATTGTTCGATCCTTAAATCACTTTTATCCATTGTTGTCCGATTTATAGTTCCATGTCCGTTTCAGTTTCGCTCTGAAAGGATATATCCAGTTCTCTTTCCTGATGGAAATTATCCGCTATCACGAATTTAATTTCCGCATTCTTGCTGCTTCGGTTATGATAGAAG
>NZ_JBCOCI010000384.1:0-1299 GCF_040929485.1 Phocaeicola sp. RTP21198st1_B8_RTP21198_201120
GTCAACAAAGAGTATCCACGTACTTCTTTTATGACATACAACAATCGCGCTGATGCCTTGAGTGGCAAGTTCGAACGAAGCAAGTATTACCGCTTGCTGAACGGAACCTGGAAATTCTACTTTGTAGACTCTTATAAAAAACTTCCCGAAAACATTACCGATCCGAACACCAATACAGATTCGTGGGATGATATTCAGGTGCCCGGCAACTGGGAAGTACAAGGACACGGAATAGCCATCTACACCAATCATGGTTATGAATTCAAACCGCGCAATCCACAACCTCCTACTCTTCCCGAAGCCAATCCGGTAGGAGTTTATCGCCGGGACATCGATATTCCGGCAGACTGGGACGGGCGGGATATCTACTTGCATTTGGCAGGAGCTAAGTCCGGCGTATATGTATATATCAACGGACAAGAAGTAGGATATAGCGAAGACTCCAAGAATCCGGCAGAATTTCTTATCAACAATTACGTGAAGCCGGGAAAGAACATACTTACAGTTAAAATCTTCCGTTGGAGCACCGGTTCCTATCTTGAATGTCAAGACTTCTGGCGTATGAGTGGTATTGAACGCGATGTTTTTCTGTATTCACAGCCTAAAGCAGCTCTCAAAGATTTCCGAATTAAGTCTACGCTGGACGACAGTTACAAAAATGGAATCTTCGGTTTAAATGTCGATTTGAGAAATCACGAAAAGGCTGCAACTAATCTTACATTAGTTTATGAACTATTAGATGCACAAGGAAAAGTTGTAGCTACTGAAGAGAAGACAGCCTATATTCCATCGAACGAAGTACGTACACTTTCTTTCGATAAGAATCTGACAGATGTCAGCACATGGACCTCCGAACATCCGAATCTATACAAACTGTTGATGACAGTAAAAGAGAATGGCAAAATCAATGAAATCATTCCTTTCAATGTAGGATTCCGCCGGATTGAGATCAAGCCTATCGAACAGAAGGCTGCTAACGGAAAACCGTATGTCTGCTTATTCATCAACGGTCAGCCTCTGAAACTGAAAGGGGTAAATATCCACGAACATAATCCGTCAACAGGTCATTATGTTACAGAGGATTTAATGCGCCGTGACCTCGAACTGATGAAACAACATAACTTAAACAGTGTACGCCTTTGCCACTATCCGCAAGACCGCCGTTTCTATGAGCTTTGTGATGAATACGGACTTTATGTATATGATGAAGCCAACGTGGAAAGCCACGGAATGTATTATGATCTCCGGAAAGGCGGTTCACTGGGTAACAATCCCGAATGGCTGAAACCGCACATGGAT
>NZ_JBCOCI010000385.1:0-626 GCF_040929485.1 Phocaeicola sp. RTP21198st1_B8_RTP21198_201120
TTATGATTGGAAACATATTTTAACTACAGGAAAGAGCAAAGTTAATGAGCATCTTGAAGGTACAGGAATAACTCTAAAACATCCTGATATAGAAATGCGCTATGTAGGCCGAGAGTTCTCGGATGTTGTACGTGGTATCGAATTAAAATGTCCGGTTTATAAAACAGTCGAAGCCGGACAAGAACAGAAATACTTTACCCTATCTCAAAATGGTTTAGGTGAAAACAATCTTATTTTCACATCCGTTGTCTTAGGAGATCTTATCAACAGATGCGAAGACCATGCTTTGGAAATCTACAACGCTTTACTTGTGGAAGAGCCCGAAGCACACTTGCATCCACAGTATCAGAATACTTTCTTCGAGTATCTAAATGAATTACAAAGCAAAGGACTTCAAGTATTTGTAACATCGCACTCACCGACAATTACGGCTAAATCGGATGTCAATAATATTTCCATTTTGCAACGTAAACAAAGTATTATACAGTCATTTTCATTTGATGAATTATCGGAAGATGATTATCCGAAAGAAAGTAAACGACATTTGCGAAAATTCTTGGACACGACAAAAGCTCAATTATTTTTTGCTAACGGAGTGTTGTTGGTAGAAGGTGTCGCAGAAGCGA
>NZ_JBCOCI010000385.1:636-1295 GCF_040929485.1 Phocaeicola sp. RTP21198st1_B8_RTP21198_201120
GTGGCATTGAATTAGTCAATATCGGAGGTGTCGCATTCAATCATTTTGGGTTATTATTTAACAATGATGATGAGAGAAAGCGACTATTGTCGAAATGTGCGATCATTACAGACAGCGATCCCAAAGACAATGGAGATATATCTGACAGAGCGCAAAAAGCAAAGGATTTAGAGAAACATAACCTGAAAGTATGTTTGGCTACACACACTCTTGAGCATGATTTATTCGAACAATCTGAGCGTAACAAAGCTATAATGCGAGATGTATATCGAAAAATACATGCTCAAACAGATGATTTAAGTGGTGATTTTAATGTCTCTACTTTAATGAAAAAACTCAAATCTAATAAAGATAAAGCGGAATTTGCATTACAACTTTGTGATAGATTAGAAACCGAAGTAGCGTTCGATGTACCTGATTATATAAAGGATGCTATTTTGTTCATAGCCCCTTCAGAATAAAAGTATGGATATTCAATTATCAGCACAACAACAAGCTGTTGTAGGTTGCAACGAGCCGAGAATTGTCGTGAAAGCCTGTCCGGGAAGTGGAAAGACTTTCTCTGTGGCTGCGCGTATGGCAAAACTTTTACGAGAGAATAATTTATCGAGACACCGAGGAATTGCAGCCATATCTTTTACCAACACTGCATGTGAGGT
>NZ_JBCOCI010000386.1:0-1293 GCF_040929485.1 Phocaeicola sp. RTP21198st1_B8_RTP21198_201120
AACTCTCCTCACCACCTTGTAACACCAATGTTTGTGCATAGCGTTCAACAGTGGGTATCATACTTTCGATATCTTCATCCCACTGTTTCTTTAAGCCAAGGTCATGAGCCAATCTTTTTTCCAATTGTAATCCTTCGTATAGTCCGATAGCCTCATCCAGCTTTCCCTGCGTCACTAGTTGTTGTGCCTGTTTTTCTATAGGTTCCAAATAGTCTGTATTGATAGCTACCAGCAAAGGTACATAACAGTCTAACATCTCTTGTGCAGTGTTCAGAGCCGCTTGTATCTCTTTCCGGCGTTGCATATAGCGGTCGCTATTCATTTTACCTTCCTCTTTGAGTTGTTTGAGTTGAGCCATGGCACTGGTATACTTAGCCTTCGCATTGGTTTTACCTATCTGGTAGAATTGCTCAACTCTAGCCGTATACTCCTCTTTAGCACACATATCTACCCGATAGTTTTTGGTAGGTGCATATACCCATTGGTTCACCATATGTTGATTAACCACCACCCAGTCACGATAGGCTATCTGTTGTATAAGTAGCCGCTGTCCCTCTATATGATTGGGTAGTTGTACCTCAAAACAGCCCCGCGCATCACTGGTAGTGGGTGTAGCCCCCTCTATCACTATATTTACTTGCGGCAAGGCTTTTTTACCAGAATTTTGTATCATTACAGTGCCGCGTTGGCTCTGTGCACGTATAACCCAAAAAGTAGCTGCACATAGCGCAACTGTAAGTAGGAGTTTTTTCATGAGTACACTGTTGTTTGAAGGTTATACTATTTTTTGCGCAAGGCTATGCGCATCCGCTCGGTAGGCGACGGAGCTACCCCATTATAATCCCAGATTTCGAAACCTGCTTTCATCACTGTGAGACGATAGCTAGTGGCTTGCTGCGATAATGGTACCTCTATCAAGAAGGAACCATCGGCCCCAGTTTGTGCAGAATAGCCCAGCACTTGTACACGAGCATCAGCCACGGGTTGTCGTTCTTCGTCGGTCACAACACCTTGTAGCACACCAGCATCATTATTACGACAGATGCTTAGAAAACAAGTATTGGTGTAACTTAGTGTAGTATCTACAGGCATATACCCCTTAGCTTTGAAACTTAGCGTGAAGTCGTCGAGCCAAGCATACTTGCGGTTGATGCCTTCAAATTCCACCACCTCTTGCAACGTAGCCAGTTCACGGGTTTCCACTACATCGGCATACTTCAGTGTGAGCGTAGCTCCCCGAAAGGGCAGTGTGGTAGATATATTCTCCTTCAGTTCGACCCTAAACGTCACAGG
>NZ_JBCOCI010000387.1:0-1289 GCF_040929485.1 Phocaeicola sp. RTP21198st1_B8_RTP21198_201120
ACATGCCGCAAGCGTATTCCGCATAAAACTTGACGGCAAAACAGTCTCCTTCAAGGCATCTGCAGGGATAGATGATTCCGCACCCGAACACGAATTAAAACAAGCCAGTGCCGAATTTATAATTTTAGGAGATGGCAAAATCATCTGGCGAAGTGGAATCATGCATGCAGGAGAAAAAGCAAAACAAATAGATATTTCTGTTAAGGGTATAAAATCTCTAATCTTACGTGTCGATCATGCAGGAGATGGAATAGCCGGAGATCGCACCAACTGGGTAAATGCCAGGTTTGAAGTGAAAGGTGCCGATCCTGTTTCGGTAAAAAAAGAACGTGAACAGGAATACATCCTAACTCCTGCTGTGGCAAGGCAGCCTATGATTAATGCTCCTTATATATATGGTGCCCGCCCGGGAAATCCATTTCTGTTTACAGTACCTGTTTCAGGAGAAAGACCACTAAATATAACTGCAACTAATTTACCCGAAGGATTATCCATCGATAGCAATACCGGCATTATTACAGGAAAAGCGATAAATCCGGGAACCTATACTGTTCATATCTCCGCTAAAAATCAATATGGAGAAACTACTAAAGACTTAACTCTTGAAATCGGGGAAAAGATAAGTCTGACTCCTCCTATGGGCTGGAATAGCTGGAACATTTTCGGAGCAGACATTGATGACAAGAAAATAAGAAGGATGGCCGACCGCATGGTAGAACTGGGACTCGTCAATTATGGATATGCTTATATAAATATCGATGATGGATGGCAAGGCGTACGTGGAGGAAAATACAATGCAATAATGCCGAACGATAAATTTCCTGATATGAAAGGTCTTGTTGATTATGTACATAGTAAAGGTCTCAAAATAGGAATATATTCTTCTCCGTGGGTACAAACTTTTGCCGGATACATTGGCAGCAGTGCTGATACACGTAATGGTAAAGTTGTCAATTCAAGCCGCAGATATGGAGAATTTTCATTTGCTAAAAATGACGTAAAGCAATGGGCAGAATGGGGATTCGATTATATTAAGTACGACTGGGTAACTAATGATATAGCCCATACAGCAGAACTATCATATCTTTTACGCCAATCGGGAAGAGATATTCTATATAGCATCTCCAATGCTGCCCCATTTGAACTGGCAGAAGACTGGAGCAATCTAACAAATGTCTGGCGGACAACAGGAGATATTTATGACTCCTGGTGTAGTATGACTACCATAGGTTTCCTTCAGGATAAGTGGCAACCATTTGCCAAACCAGGCAGTTGGAATGACCCGGATA
>NZ_JBCOCI010000388.1:0-1288 GCF_040929485.1 Phocaeicola sp. RTP21198st1_B8_RTP21198_201120
GGGCAACGTTTCTCTCACTCTTTCTTGTTTGCAGGCTGTCCGCCTGACTGTCATTCATCTTTCTTCTCATGTTGTTATTGATTAAAATGTTTATAAATTGTATGACTCCATGTGTCGCTTGAAGGATTCCGCTATCTCGTCTTGAAACTGTGTGAAATGGTAGGTCAGCACGTTGTCAAGAAAACCGGCGATAGTCACCTCGTTACCTCCGATGATATGTAGCATTTTCAGTATGCGGTCGTGGTACTCCTTTCGGATGTACACCTGTTTTCCGAGCCTTGCCGTGACATTGGACTCCCGCACGAACATGGAATCGTAATCCGTCTTCTCCGGCTTGCCGTTCCTGCGCCTGCGTTCCGTTTCTTCTTTGGGACGTGATGCAGGTTGGGGTCCGGCCGACTGCGGTTCTTCCTTCGGTGGTAGATCCGATACATTGCCGTCCGTGCTTCTTGCTTCCGGCGGTATGCTTGCATCGTCCATACGGAACGAGTTGATTATGGCATCACTGTCGATGTCCTCGATTCTTGCTTTCTTTGCCATGACACTCAATTTTTGATGATACCGAGAATTTCATCCACAAGGCGGTCAAGGTTGCTGCCGCGTACCAGTGTCTTGTCCGCAGGGAACGCCGTGGAACGGAACACCGCCTTGCGCTCCGCCGCTGTTTCCTTGCGGAAACGCTTGCTGTCCGGCAGGAATGTTTCGAGGATAGGCAGGGCGAACTCGGCGCATACCTTGTCGTATGCCTTGTATAGTTCCGTCTTCTCGCGTCCGTCCACCATGTTCCACACAAGGTAGATTCCTTTGATGCCGGATTTTCCCGTGCTTATCATCTGTTCGTTAATGACTGTGGCGAACTTGATGGAACTTTCCATCACCACCCTGTCTGCGATGATGGGTGTGAAGATGTAGTCCATCTTGGCGATAGTCTGTACCGCATCGGCATTGTTGATAGTACCCGGCAGGTCGAAGAACACGAAATCAAGGTCGGGCTGTGCCTCCGTCAGATTTTCGGCGGTTCTTATCGCATCCTCCGCGCGGCTGCATCTGATTGTGTACGGGTTTTTCTTCAGCCGCTTGAGCTGCTCATACGCCATCACTTTGTAATGCCCGTCCTCCATGACGGCTTTCAGGTCACGCTTGCGCATGTCATGAATACTGTACTGCGGAAAGTCGCAGTCCACCACGGCCACGTTGTAGCCTTTCACATAGTGCAGGTAGCTTGCCACAAGCACTGTCAGGGTTGTCTTTCCGGCCCCTCCTTTCTGCGTGGAGATTGCCACATAAG
>NZ_JBCOCI010000389.1:0-1287 GCF_040929485.1 Phocaeicola sp. RTP21198st1_B8_RTP21198_201120
CCTACAGCCTGATAGAACCAAGTACCAATTCCATTGTAACAATTGTGTACACGACTTCGTTCTCCGCTCCAATATTCCCAAGTTGCTGTCGCACCATGATCAATCATATACAGATAACCGGGATAATCACGTTTTTTCATCATTTGATAGAAGAAATCCACTTGCTTATTCCGAACAGCCCATTCAGTCAAAATAGGCACTCCAACCAGACCAACAGCAATATGTCCTTTATATTTTTCTTCGGTCATCGTAACGACATTCTCTTTCACTTTATTGTACAAAGAATCGGGTACAACACCTACCAACATAGGATAACACATATCCAACTGTGAGCCGGTAGAATAGATTCCCTCATCCGCACGGTAGAACGTCTGATGAATCAACTTGTTAAGTTTTTCTCTACGCATAGCAAACTCTTCCGCCTCTTCTCTTTTTCCTAATGTTAAGGCTGTCTTATACATAGTGCTCAAGCATTCGCTGATAAAACAGTTACTTACCAAATCCACTGAAGCCTGATTACCTGCATCTACTCCCATAGGTGCCAGCCAATCACCCAAATACCAGTCACGGTATTTAGTATCGGGCCAACGTTTCAGCAAACCATCTACTGTATATTTATCAACATACTTAAACCACTCTTTCATTTGAGAATAATATTTCTCAATCAAGCGGGGATCATTATAGTTGACATACGTTCTCCAGGGAGCCTGTACAAAGAATCCACACCAATACGGACCGCCGCCACCGGCACCCGGATTAGGACCAACATGCGGCAAACTTCCCCCTTCACGCATGGAGTCTCCCCATGTTTGTACCCAGTTTGCAAAAGTTGGTGCTACATCGTACATCGTTTGCAAAGACATCGTTGAGGAGTTTCCGTCACCACCATATCCGGCACGTTCCAGATGCGGACAGTCTACCATATATCCACTAAAAGTCAGACATTTCATCGTATACTGAATCATTTGGTGAATAGCATTCAAGTCGGCATCCGAACATTCAAAAGTTGCGGTCTGTTTATAATCTCCATAAATTTGCAGAGATTTCATTGCACCTGTTTCCGGTTTTTGAGGAAGATTGGAGATGCGCACATATCGAAAAGCGTGATGATTGAATTTATTTCTGAAGTATTCTCCTTGCTTACCACCAGATATATAAATATCACTTTCACCTTGCTTGTCAAATTCACCGTCTTTCGTCAAATTATCACTATATTCCATAATAACTTCATGACCCGCCGGCAATATAGGCATTTGCATCTCAAACCATCCGGTCTGAACCTTCCCC
>NZ_JBCOCI010000390.1:0-279 GCF_040929485.1 Phocaeicola sp. RTP21198st1_B8_RTP21198_201120
TTCCAACACCTGGCGGCGGTAGCAAACAAATCCGGCAGTGGTGTCATGTACAGGTATTCCGGTGATAAACCGCACATATTTAGAGGCAAAGTATGACATCAATACCCGTCCCATCGGCCAATTCACTACATTCACTCCGCTGACATAACGGGAACCGATGGATACATCTCCTCCTTGTTCCGAACAAGCCTGATACAAACGGGGTAAATCATTCGGATTATGACTGAAGTCTGCATCCATTTCAAAAATATACTCGTATGCGTGTTCCAGTGCCCATTT
>NZ_JBCOCI010000390.1:360-1279 GCF_040929485.1 Phocaeicola sp. RTP21198st1_B8_RTP21198_201120
CGATGGCTGCCGTTCCGTCCGGAGAGCCGTCTTCTATGACCAGAATATGGAATACTTGGGGAAGGCCGAAAACGGCACGGATGATATTTTCTATGTTCTCCCGTTCATTATAGGTGGGGATAATTACAATGCTATCCGATGTCTGCATATAGATACTATAAAATTTAGAAACAAAAGTAGTTCTTTTTCCTTTAGTTATAGCTGAACTAAGGAAAATTTAACGTGTTTCATACCCCATTCGGAATAAGACGGCATGTTGTCGGAACTAAGCCCGCACCTCGCTTGGGGTAAGCCCACGTCTTAGCAGTGCTCATCCCACGGCTCACGGACGTTTAGCCCACGGCTTAACAGTACTCGCCCCACATCTAAGTAATGTCCGGCAGATACCTTATTATAATACTTCTGTTCTTTGGGTGTATACTCCCAATCTTTTTTGTAATTTTGCGGGGAAATTTTATAGGTATGACAATAACTGAGTTGCAACAACAATATTCTGCCCATCCCAATATGGCAGTAATGAAGCGCTTGTTGAAGGACACTTCCGTTCAGACTGTTTTTTGCGGAGGACTGTGTGCATCCGCCGCTTCTCTTTTTTCTTCTGTACTGGTGCAAGAGGGTGGTTGCCCGTTTGTATTTATTTTAGGTGATCTTGAAGAAGCCGGATATTTCTATCACGACTTGACGCAGATATTGGGTACGGAAAGAGTATTGTTCTTTCCATCTTCATTCCGTCGCTCCATCAAGTATGGACAAAAAGATGCGGCCAATGAGATTTTGCGTACAGAAGTACTTAGCCGCTTGCAAAAGGGGGAAGAGGGATTATGTATCGTTACGTACCCGGATGCCTTGGCGGAGAAAGTGGTGTCGCGCAAGGAATTGAGTAATAAAACGCTGAAGCTGAATGTAGGAGAGAAAGTGG
>NZ_JBCOCI010000391.1:0-1278 GCF_040929485.1 Phocaeicola sp. RTP21198st1_B8_RTP21198_201120
TTTTTCCGTTTATAATTGCACATTGATTATTTCAGCAGTTTCCCGGCACGTCCGACCATGTTGCCTGCGGTAGCACCCGCCACGCTGCCCGCCATGCTTCCGGCGCGTCCCGCCATCTGGTTCACGTTGCGCCCGTAGCCGCCCATGCCCCCGGCTTGAATGATCCAGCCCGCCACCGTCGGAATGGTGAAGTAGCCGATGATGCCGATTATCATGAACACGATATACACCCCGTCGCTGGAATCCAGCGAGAAGTTGGGGTCGGTCTGCATGCGCTCGATGTCGCTCTGGAGCATCAACACCTGAATCTTGGCGAGTATGGTGCTGAATATGTCCGACACGGGCAGCCACAGATAGACCTGAATGTAGCGGCATATCCACTGCGTGAGCGTGCTTTGGAAGCCGTCCCACACCGATATGGCGAAGGCTATCGGACCGAGTATCGCCAGCACCACGAGGAAGAACGTGCGGATGGTGTCTATCACGAGGGCGGCGGCTTGGAACATCAGTTCCAGTATCTCGCGGAAGAAGTCGCGGATGCCCTTCTTCATCTTGTACATCCCCCGGTCGATATACATCCCCGCCATCGTCACCATGTCGGAGGGCGACCAGCCCAATTCCTCCAGTTGCTTGTCAAACTCCTCGTTGGACACGAGGTAGGCGGTTTCGGGATTGCGCACCATCGCCTCGTATTCCAGCCTGTCCTTCTGCTCACGGTACTTGTTCATGTCCAAAGTCTGCGTTTCGAGCAGTTTCGCCGTACCCTGCACGACGGGCGAGAGGACGCTGTTTATCGTGCCAAGCACCACCGTAGGGAAGAACATGATGCACAGACCGACGGCAAAGGGACGGAGCATCGGGAAGACGTCTATCGGTTCGGCTCTCGCCAGCGACTGCCATACCCGGTAGGCGACATAGAAGAGCGCGCCCAGCCCGGCGATGCCTTTCGCCACGCCCGCCATGTCGGCGCACAGCGGCATCATCTGCTCGTAGAGCGAGCGGAGAATCTGGTGAAGGTTGTCGAACTCCATAGGCTACCAGTATCTTTCGTTCATACTGCCGTACAGCCCCATGATGCGGTCAAGGTCGTTTTTCTTCTTCGCACGCAGGTAGCTCACGCTGATGTTCTTGTTGGTGTAGTAGCTCACGAGGTTGCGGTAACGTTTCATCTTGGAGTGGCAGCGTTCCACCACGTCCATGCGCTCCTTGTCGGTCATGGAGAGCGTGGTGATGTTCACCACGTTCTTCAGCTCCGTCAGCACGTCGTTGGATTCCTCC
>NZ_JBCOCI010000392.1:0-414 GCF_040929485.1 Phocaeicola sp. RTP21198st1_B8_RTP21198_201120
GTCATCTTCGTCTATTTTACCATCACCATTTAAATCTCTGTATTTGATATCACCGACATTAGGACGAGTGCCATACCAGGCTGAATTGTCTATTTCTTCTTCTGAACGGAATAAGCCATCTGCAACCCACACAACAGAAGCATCGACACTACGTCCTGTGCGTTTTCTCCACTCTACTGTGTTCGGACTATCCGGATAACGGAGATAACGGTTTCTTGCAAATGTCAGATTGAAGCTTGCGCCATAGGAGAATGGCTTGCCTGCCAAGTTTAATTTATTACGATGGCTCACCGTTACTTCAACGCCTTTGCTATCGACCTTATTATAGTTGGCATAAGTATAATAATATCCTCCCATAGATGGGGGGTAATCGCCTCCCATTGCTGTCAAAATATCATAGGTATAATTATAGAA
>NZ_JBCOCI010000392.1:424-893 GCF_040929485.1 Phocaeicola sp. RTP21198st1_B8_RTP21198_201120
AGTCAAATCCTGCATTGTAAGTTAAGGTGTTCTCCCAAGTTAGAGTAGGATTGGCAATTACAGAGGCGCGTAATGCTTGCATTACTTTTCCATTCAGAATTGTTTGGTATGCATTTTTGTTACCATCCATCAAATTGTAAGTACTAAGGAAAGCATACGGACTCACTGCATCGTTTCCTAATAAACCGACAGATGCACGTATCTTCATATCATCCAGAAATGTCAGACTAGACATAAAATCTTCTTTAGATATTCTCCACGCTACTGACGCTGACGGGAAGAATGCCCAACGTTTCCCACTAACATTGCCGGCAAATTTGTAAGAACCATCATATCGACCTGTAAACTCTGCCAAATACTTATTGTCATAGTCATATTTCAAACGAAAAACATAACCAATACTACGGTTTGCATCACTGTATCCCGAGATTGGAGAGTCTGCCGGTTGTCCAAAGCTCAATTCTGGTAG
>NZ_JBCOCI010000392.1:903-1278 GCF_040929485.1 Phocaeicola sp. RTP21198st1_B8_RTP21198_201120
ATACCATTCCTTCTACATTATGTTTTCCGAAGGAGCTTGCATAGATTATGCTTCCTTGGCCTACCATTTGATGAGAACTATACTGTCCTTCACCTAAATTTATTCCATTTGCTGTGCCGCGAGGATCGTCTGCTTTAGACCAAGTCCAATCTGCTGTCGAAGTCGGCATTTTATGTATATATGTGGAGTAAGGTGTATTCAAATTCTTATTATGAGAAGTTGTATAGTCATAAGCTCCGGTTACTTTCACGCTCAAGCCTTTAACCCAAGGTACATTATATTGTAAAGAGATGTTAGTTTGTAAATCAAAGCTATTGGTATGTTTGTATCCTGATTCATAAATGGCAGCCAATGGACTGTTGGGCAGACTTGTGT
>NZ_JBCOCI010000393.1:0-1270 GCF_040929485.1 Phocaeicola sp. RTP21198st1_B8_RTP21198_201120
GGTAGATAAGGTTCATCTGGCCGATGATAATCATGCGCTTCTGATATTTATTCATCCGGTCGACCAGATCATTATAATCACGGTCATAGACGTTCAATCCCTGATAACGGGTTATCACACGTACTTCCGGGAGTGCATCTACCGTGAATTGAAACAGCGGTTCGGAAATAGGAACATTGATATGCACCGGCCCTTTTCCATGATGATTCGTCTCCAGCAAAGCTTCATTCACCAGGCGATTACAATACCATTCATCTTCTTCCGTATGAATCTCCGGAAGATTGACCGACTTCTTTACCAGCGTTTGAAACACACCCGGTTGCGGCACTGTCTGTCCAGCCATCTGTCCGATCCAGGCAGCGGGACGGTCTGCTGAAATGACAACTAAAGGAACATTCTGATAAAATGCTTCCGCTACAGCCGGATGAAGATTTAATAATGCAGTACCGGAAGTGCAGCACACAGCAGCGGGCTTACCACCATTCAACGCAAGACCAATAGCAAAATAACCGGCACTCCGTTCATCCGTCACTGCATAACAGGTGAAGTTCGGATGATTAGACAAAGTATGTACGATGGGCGTATTACGACTACCCGGACACAACACAACCTTAGTAATCCCGTGCGCCTCGAGCAACGCAACCAACTGGAGTATGTTCTTCTTGTCTGTATACATGATGATAATTATTAGTAGTTTATGATTTTAAAGGAGGCGTTGCAATCAGCCGTTTGATGGTTTGCAACTTCTTTTCCGTTTCCAGCCATTCGTCATTCAATTCCGAAGAAGCCAGTAGTCCACCGCAGATTCACATAGATGTCAGTTCGCCCTTCCGGGTCCAGCCAACCGATAAAACCGGAATAATAACGGCGGTCGTAACCTTCGTTCTGCAATATAAACCGATAGGCTTCTTCTTTCGGTAAACCGCATACAGCAGGCGTTGGATGCAACACTTTCAAGAGATCTCCCAAACCTTTGTTATCTTTCAAAGAAAACCGGAAATCTGTTTTCAAATGTGACAAAGCACCTGCATAAGCCGGATAAGGCCCGTTCTCCGTAGAATGAATGCCCAACGATAGGAGTTGGCGACGAATATAAGAAGCGACATAATCCTGCTCTTTCCGGTTCTTTTCATCCCACACTTGCGGCAGTCTGCCATCTTGTAAAGGCTGCGTTCCGGCTAACGCAACCGTATGCCATTCGTCTTTTTCACCTGATAAAATGATTTCAGGAGTGCTTCCCAGCCAGATACCCGTCTGCGGAGTGTAGCAC
>NZ_JBCOCI010000394.1:0-1269 GCF_040929485.1 Phocaeicola sp. RTP21198st1_B8_RTP21198_201120
TAGCCTACACAAAACGGTTAGAAAGTATTTTGGTGAGGCCGTTGTCGTCACTCAAGAACTGGACGATATTGTATCAAGTCCCATTATCAAAGACACCATTATCAACAATGCCGATTGTAAGATTCTGCTGGATCAGCGAAAGTATATTAACAAGTTTGACTCCGTACAGTCCCTGCTCGGATTGACCGACAAAGAGAAAGGGCAGATATTGTCTATCAATCAGTCCAACGATCCGGCACGGAAGTATAAGGAGGTTTGAATAGGCTTGGGAGGTGTCCGGTCCGCTGTCTATGCCACAGAAACCTCTGTCGAGGAGTATCTCACCTATACCACGGAAGAAACCGAAAAACTGGAAGTCACACAAATGACAGAGAAGCTGGGCGGCAATATGGAGCAGGCTATCCGAATGTTGGCAAGTGAGAAGAAAAAGAAAAAATAAACGATTAAAATAAAGAAGCAATGAGAAAGAGAATTATAAGCATGTTGTTTGTCCTGTCGGCCTTTATAGTACCGGCAAGCGTACAGGCACAGTGGGTGGTGTCCGATCCGGGCAACCTCGTCCAGGGTATCGTGAACAGTGTCAACGAAATAGTGGAGACCTCGGAAACGGCGCAGAATGCCCTCTCCACATGGAAGGAGACCTCAAAGATTTTCGAGCAGGGGCGTGAGTATTACGACAAGCTGCGCAAAGTGAACGACCTGATCAGCGGCAGCGAGAAAGTCAAGGAGTCCGTCCTGATGCTCGGTGATATCTCCGAGATTTACGTGAACAATTTCGGCAAGATGCTAACCGACAAGAATTTCAGCCAGCGGGAGCTGAATGCGATAGCTGCCGGTTATAACACCATCATGAAGAAGAGCAGCCGCAGCATTACCGAGCTGAAGAATATCATCAATCCCACCGGCATGTCCATGAACGACAAGGAACGCATTGACCTGGTGAACCGGGTATACAGGGAAATGACACATTACAAGGAATTGGCCAACTACTACACCCGCAAGAACCTGCATGTATCCTACCTGCGTGCCAAGGAGAAGAACGAGCAGCAACAGGTATTTGACCTGTACGGCAAGGATGAGCGTTATTGGTAGTCTACAATTTTAAAAGAATCAATTATGGTATTATTATCCATTTCATTTGAAAATATGCACCAGATTCTTCGGAATCTCTATGATACGATGACCAAACTCTGCCACCCGATGATGGACATGGCGATGGCACTCGCTGCATTAGGAGCTTTGTTCTATATCGCTTACCGTGTCTGGCAG
>NZ_JBCOCI010000395.1:0-1002 GCF_040929485.1 Phocaeicola sp. RTP21198st1_B8_RTP21198_201120
ACTTGCGTCTATAATATAAAGCAGTGAGGCGGGAGTGGTAATCTTTGAAGTGAAGACTACTCCTTGGGCATCCAAAAGTTGTTTTATTTTGCCGGTAGGATTTCCTATGAATACAACTTCTTTATAATTCTCAATCATGCTTTCGGATTTAATGGCTTCGTACTGCGTTTTGTTGATTACAGCATAAGGCGACCAAGCAGGTTCTCCCGGAGCATTTGCGGCACGTAATGCACTGTACATCGGCCATTCTTGATAGAGTGGCAGAGTCGGGTCATAGCCAGGATTGAATGTAGTGCTATAGGGACCTATACGTTCAGGTTGTACGCCCGGAATTCCCTCACGATATTCGCTGAAGAAAATTCCGTCTTCATTGACAGACGGGGCTGTAGAACAATCTTTTTTACCGAGTGGTAATGGTTTCAATGCATACCATGCCATATTGAAAACAGTACTGTATGAGGCTCCCAATCGGCGTTGGTTGGCTATGAGGTTGTAACATTCGTTAGCCAGTCCCTCCATGCGTCCTTCTTGTGATTCATAGGCACGTTCCCCGTTATATTTGGATACTTGTTCAGGTGTGCCGTAATAAGCCATACTGTGTTCGCCGATACCCCAAGGTTTTCCAATACTAATCCAGTTTTTCATGGAATTGGTATCTCCATAATGTCCTACTGTTACTGGTAATATGCCATTACCGTCATCTTCTCCGTCAGAAGAAATCCAAGGGCGGGTAGGGTCATACTGGCGTACAATGTCGCGCCATTCCTCCCATGCTTTTTGTTGGGCTGGTATTAATTCGGGACGGTTGTACACATGTAGGATAACGGGTTTGTTTTCGTTGCTGATACTCCAACCAAAAACAGAAGCATGGTTACGGTCACGTAGAACAAAGCGCTTTAAATGTTCTTTCGATTCTTTCCAAAAGTGTTCGGAATCGAGTTTGGGGCCACCGTCACTAGCCCAGTTGGCTGTTTCATTTAGTACACAGATACCCATCTCGTC
>NZ_JBCOCI010000395.1:1012-1268 GCF_040929485.1 Phocaeicola sp. RTP21198st1_B8_RTP21198_201120
AGCGAGGATAGACTTGAGCATGCGGACGTACCGCATTTCCGTTCATTCCTTTTATGGCTGTAAACCAAGCCCATGCATAGCGGCGTGTCATTTGCGGGATTCCCATGAAATGCCAGGAGTCTCCATGTAAAGCGTAAGGTTCACCATTTAAGCATTGTGTGGTTCCTTGTAATGTCCATTCACGCCAGCCAAAACGTTCATATTTTGTATCAATAGTCTTTTTTTTGTCTTGTATAGAAAGTAACAGAGCATATAG
>NZ_JBCOCI010000396.1:0-349 GCF_040929485.1 Phocaeicola sp. RTP21198st1_B8_RTP21198_201120
GCTCGGAACTAGGATGCAATACCAAACATTTCGGCTGAAATTGAGCACACTGTCCAATCATCTCCGCCATAAAATCTACATTTTCTTTCCTTTTCTTTTCATCCAGCACCGATATGTCCAACGTGCGTGAGAAAGGAAGATGTATAGACCAGACCTTGATACCGGCACTATCAATTTTTGCTTTCATATCCCGGATACGAGGAACAACTTCATCTGCCGGAACTCCTCTATAACACTGGTTAAATGCTACTTCCACATACTCTACCCCCACAGACCGGGCTTGAGAAAAGTCTGTGGAAGCAGGTACTTTCCACAAAGCTGTAGTCGTACCTACTTTATATTTCTGTGC
>NZ_JBCOCI010000396.1:359-1264 GCF_040929485.1 Phocaeicola sp. RTP21198st1_B8_RTP21198_201120
TCGCCATAAATAAGATAAAAACAGGAACTCTCATTATCGCTTACTTTTGACGGTTTGTACCTTGAATATCACCACCACGAATACTCCAGGAGTCTGTTGCTAATGTCTTATTGACAGCAAAAGCCTTTATCGAACCGATATTATTAGATCCGATCGTTCCGCAATAAAGCCGTCTGTCCGGGCCAATGCTAACAGCTGCCATGACTTGTTGTCCCACAGTCTCTTCAAAAACAATGTTTCCATTAGTGATGTCAAGTCCCAGCACTTTGTTATTCGATTGGGTACCGATATAAAGAATACCATCCGTACTCAAAGCACCTCCACTGTAGTTCAAATTGTTACCCACATTTTTCTCCCAGATTTTAGATCCGCTGGCATTTACTGCATGAACAGTCTGCGATCCTTTTTCAGTAAAATAGACATTGCCATTTTTATCAGCAATCGGGAAATAAGCATCTCCTTTTGTAGTCGGATACGTCCATTTCTTCGTTCCGTTTGTCATATCAACAGCAACGAGTCCTCCATTTTTCAAAGTCGCATAAAGTACCTGATCCTTCAAAGCAAACGTAGCTTGTTCTGTCACATTCACTTCTTCCAATTTCCAATTCTGCTCTTTATTCGGTTTAAAAGAATAAATGGCTGCACTTGTACCTGCATAAACATTTCCGGCTTTATCAATAGCCACAGCACTACCGGTTGCCCCGTCAAGCGATTGTTGCCATTTAATAGCACCACTGGATGCATCCAGCGCATACAACGTACTCTTATTGGTGAGACAGTAAAGAACACCATCGGCCGACAATGCAGGGAAAGCTCCTATCGCAGCATCCAATTTTACTGCCCACTTTTGAGTTCCGTTCGGATTAATAGCATATACATTATTAATAGTGGCATTTCTTACACAC
>NZ_JBCOCI010000397.1:0-1262 GCF_040929485.1 Phocaeicola sp. RTP21198st1_B8_RTP21198_201120
GAATAGAAGTTGATGAAACATTATCCATTACTTTGCAGCAGTTATCGAATCGACTTGATACTATTAGTAATAAGGTTAATGTTTTGCTGAATCAAAAAGAAACTGTCGTAGAACTATCATGGTGGGATTTGCATAAGGATAAAGTGTATATAGGTATAATAGGTTTGTTTATTTTGGGGTGGTTGGTTTATAGGTGGAGGAAAAAGTAGCACATTTGCAATGTTAATATGTCAATTATCCTATGTTTGGCAGCATAATTATCTAATTAATTATCTATTTAATTTCCGCTTCTAGTAAATTACGTTACTTTTGCAGCATAATTACGTTGTTTTTGTGCTAATACTACATAATGCAACAAACTATTTAGGATTTTATTTGTAGTAATTAGTTAATAACAGTGTCTTTGATATAGAGAAATAAATAAGTCTTATGAATAAAATATATGCATTTGATTATATGCTATCCTTATTTGAGGAATGGTATAACGAAGAGAATAAGGAGCAGAATAGAGAATTCAAAAACTGTTCTAAGTTGTCTATGCTTAAACTTTTGTTTCTGACTGCAGTTCCTAAGGGAGAAGATACTAGAGACCTTTTGGATACATTTGATAATTTCTGTGCTCTCCCCTATGGGCCTGTTGAAAGTGACATATATAATGCAATTCAAAAAGACAATCTGCCTTCTTACGTTCTGACAGAAAGATCAATAACGAAAAAAAGAGATATCACATTGCCTTATAATGAAAATGACTATCTTCCTGTGAAGAATGCTGTATATGCTTTAAAAGAAAAAAACAGATTACTTATTTTATTGAACGCTTTTGATTTAGTGGAAATTACACATAAATGGGATAGTTGGAAGCAATCTATAAATTTTGCCAAGTTAATGGATATGTCAAGCTATAAAATGACTATAGAATCAATTCGAAGCGATAGAAATAAATACTTTGAATAAATAAACAAGGATGAGCTGTATACTAGAACAGTGTTATAATCAATTCATAGAAGAGTTTCCTGAATCTTGGCTTCCAAATGGTAGTGAGGATGAATCAGTGTTTTTTAATAAGAATGTTCAGGTAGAAAGCTTCTTTGAAACGTGCTTTATTTTATTAAGTAAGTCCATTATTTGTGGTGAGTATATTAATGTTCATAATTTCATTGATGTCTTGAATCGCTTTCTGGATAAGACAGCAGCAGCAGTGGAGTATGCTCCTCCATTACTGTCAGAATCAGGAAGTGAAAAAGTAGATAGACTATTATCAC
>NZ_JBCOCI010000398.1:0-1260 GCF_040929485.1 Phocaeicola sp. RTP21198st1_B8_RTP21198_201120
TTGTTGTAGCTACGGTTGCACCGTCGGCTGTGATTTCATACGGATACCAAACATGGCTATCAGCAGTTGGATCACTTGAAGGAGTATACCCTTTCGGTAAATAAATAAGCGGTTCAGCCATCCATGTCGTACCGTTTGAGAGAGTTACAGTCTTATATTTTACATTATCATACAGGAAATAGTTCTGATCGAGATGTTCCTCGAAAGGAATCTCATTATCAGCTCCAATTTCACCCTCATCTGTCCAGTTTTCAATGTCACCACTAAGTTTGACTTCTATATCGTCAGGTAACACGCGAATGTTCACACTGTATTGTCCTCCTTGTGCCAAAGTGGTAGATGTGAGCTTCTGTGACAAGGTCTTGCCGTCAGATGTTGCTACTTCAAGCGTCAAGGCTACTGTTTGGGGAACGATAATGGCGCGGTATGTCTCATTCGCTTTAACGGCTTGTGCAACAATGCTTGTTGCGGAGGCGTTTGCATCAGCAGTCACTGTGAGAGCACTCAAATCAAGAGTTGCAGTCGGGATGGAACCTTTCAATGCGATAGACGAGATGTTAGCTTCTACTTCCTTTGTTACATTAATCACTAATTTAGTAAACATGTGTTTGAAGTTCATGCTTATAACGTTGGTAGTCGGAAGTACATCCGATTTCTTTGCTGCCATAAAATCTGACGCTCCATATCCACTAGTCTGATCGGTTTCAACAGTAAATGAAGCCGGAGTATTACCCTCTTTATAGGGATAATAGGCTACTATTTGCGATTTGTCATTTCCTTCCGGGTACCAGAGTAAATCGCCTGCAAATACTCCGTCATTGTATGTCATCTGTTTATTCTCTGCATATACGAAGTCACCGTTTTGGGTGATTGTAACACCGATTTTATCTCCGGTCTCAAAGTTAACTTCCGTAGCACGTGTAATAATAGGAGAGATAGTAATGCGACTGTTTGCAGGAGTCGTAGCTTCGTTCTCTTCCTGTTGGCAAGATACCAAAAGCGCTGCTGCGAAGATAAATGTCAAACTCTTTTTCATTGCTTAATAATTTAGTTTATATATATTCATTGTTTTCAAAAAGTATATCCTAATTTGATAGTCTCGTTCCAACGGTTCGAACCATCTATATATTGCAGGTTGAAACCGTGCGTATAACTACCCTGTACTTCCGCATAAATTCCATGGTTGAAATAATAGCGCAATCCGAGATGAAATGTCACCTGTGGGGTAGTTGCATATTCATTTTTCAGATTGTAATAATC
>NZ_JBCOCI010000399.1:0-253 GCF_040929485.1 Phocaeicola sp. RTP21198st1_B8_RTP21198_201120
TTCCTGAATCGGGTTAAGCCATATACTCGTAACTCCGAGGTCTGCAATATAATCCAAATGTTTCTCTATTCCTTTTAAATCACCGCCATGACGGGCGAAAGGTTCGTTGCGGTCTATGTTTGCTTCCAACATTCCGGGAATTATATCATTGGAGGGGTTGCCGTTGGCAAAGCGGTCCGGCATAATGAGATAAAGTACATCACTGGAGTTGAAGCCTTCTACTGCTGAAGCATTCTCTTTGCGCTGTTTAAGT
>NZ_JBCOCI010000399.1:263-785 GCF_040929485.1 Phocaeicola sp. RTP21198st1_B8_RTP21198_201120
GAGAATGTCGAAGTGCTGAGGGATAGCTTTTGAAAGATCTAAATATAAGATCAGATAATTAGGATTTTCCTGTTTCACCACGTCCTGCAGGGTGATGTCATTAGAAGAAATACTTACCTCTGCGGATGATATGCCATCGCCGTATAGAAGTATTTGTAGTTCGGGATTCTTCATTCCTGCCCACCAAAAGGTAGGAGCCACTTTCTTTATATTGGTTGCGGCGAATGCTTGATGATAACCCGATAGAAGTAATAGTAAAATAGCAAATAACAAATTTCGTTTCATGGTAGCTAGATTTTTAACTGTTTGCTCGGAGAACCGATGATGCAAATGTAGGGGGATGCTGTGCACCTTTGTGAGATTAGAATGGAAATATAAACCTGTTATCTGACTATGTTGCTGATAATTAGTTGGATATTCTAATACCTTATGCCGAAAAATACAAGTGAAAATGAAAATAGTTATACCCATATTTTTCGTTTTCATTACTATATTTCTTATATTTGTAACATCTTTAAAAAG
>NZ_JBCOCI010000399.1:795-1260 GCF_040929485.1 Phocaeicola sp. RTP21198st1_B8_RTP21198_201120
GGATAATGCGGCTGCTCTTAAAAAGCTGGATGAAGTTATAAGCAAGAAAGAGACTTTCCAGATTCGGAAAGAGAAAGAGATTAATAACTTGAAATTAGAACTTGCCCATTCTACTGATCCTGTTCGAAAATATGAATTATATGCCTCTCTTTTTGGTGCTTATTTGCATTATCAGGCAGACTCGTCCTTATATTATATTAACCGTGAGATGGAAATCCTTCCATTGTTGAACCGCCCGGAATTGGAGTATGAGATCATCATTAATCGTGCTACGGTAATGGGAGTAATGGGAATGTATATAGAAGCCATTGAACAGTTGGAGAGGATTGATCCTAAAAAATTGAATGAGTGGACTCGGTTATCTTATTATCAGACGTATCGTGCCTGCTACGGGTGGTTAGCAGATTATACGACCAATAAGAATGAAAAAGAAAAGTATTTGAAGAAAACCGATTTATATAGAGA
>NZ_JBCOCI010000400.1:0-1258 GCF_040929485.1 Phocaeicola sp. RTP21198st1_B8_RTP21198_201120
CAAAATCCTGAGCAACTTTTTGTTGCTCAGGTACTTAAAAAGTTTAATTTATAATAGTGTTGCGGAATTAAGGTAAACTGCAAAATCATATAAGCAATTATGCCCAATCATTAAAAGAAAAGTCGAAAGAACTGGAAGCAATGGAACATCTATCAGAGGAAAACCAGTATCTACATAAACGCGAGGCTTTTTTATGTAACCAACTCATTAATCAGACAGAATTATTCAATAAACTAAAAACAACAAAGTATATAGACGACCAACTATGGCAAGAAATAAAAGAAAAAATAGATTTATTATTCGATAACTATACTAAAAGACTATACCATCAAATACCTTCCTTAACAGATGGTGATATACAAATATGCTGTTTGATAAAACTACGATTCAGCAACGGTGACATCGCCAACATGTTAGCCATCTCGCCCACATCTGTGTCCAAAAGGAAGTTAAGATTAAAAGAACGCATCGTACAAGAAATAGGTTCATTAGGCGAAAATCAAAGCCTTGATTTATGGCTTATGGAATACTAAAAATAAACAATTGTCTATATCACCTCCCTATAAAAAAAGGTAATAAGCTAGTTATTAACTTATTACCTTTTTTCATTTGTCCACATGATATCTGCACGTTTTTAAAATTTATCCTCTAACTTTGCCTCAAACAAAACAATTAAAACATAAAATTATGAAGTTAAAAAGTATAAAGAAAAGGATATGGGGTATAGTTATTATCATAACTACATTAATAGGTATTTTGCCTGCACAGGCCAATACAACAGAAACTCCTGTTAAAGATGTAGAATTGGATGGCAGATGGGATGATCCTATTAGAAGTGCGACTACCAATTGCCCCATAACTGTATTTACCGATGGCTATCTCCTTACTGTCAAGAACGTATCACCCGACCGTGATATGACCATCCGCATTACAGATATGGCAAAAGGGAGCGTCGTTTATGAAAATAATATTCCTGAAGTACAGAGCGCTTACATCACAATTTCTATTGCAAATTTCCCTGCAGGAGAATATAAACTAGAAATAACAGGTACACCTTCCGGACATTTAACGGGATATTTCACTCAAGAGTGACAGACCTGTTTTCATAACCCGACTAAAATATACCTAAACCGCTAACTTGATTCATTAGAAATTGGAACTTTCATGTTCCAATTTCTATGAATCCTTAATTCCGCAACACTATTATAAATTAAACTTTTTAAGTACCTGAGCAACAAAAAGTTGCTCAGGATTTTGC
>NZ_JBCOCI010000401.1:0-1258 GCF_040929485.1 Phocaeicola sp. RTP21198st1_B8_RTP21198_201120
CCCTTTGCCTCCAGTTGTAAAGCCGGTCTTTGTAGATACTTGTCGTGCAGGTATGACTTGCATTGAAGATTACAGTGATTCCACTCTCCGGGGGATGGCTCCTTTTTATGAAGCACTCAATCGTATCTCTTCCAGTGATTCAGATGACTCTGATGACAAACAGGTACGCATTGCCGTATTCGGAGACTCTTTTATCGAAGCGGATATATTTACAGCCGACTTGCGCGAAATGCTTCAGAAACAATTCGGCGGTTGTGGTGTAGGTTTTGTTACCATCACTTCCATGACAAGCGGTTACCGTCCTACGGTACGGCATACATTTGGCGGATGGTCCAGCCATGCAGTAACAGACAGTATCTATTTCGATAAGAAGAAACAAGGCATTTCCGGACACTATTTTGTCCCCCGGAACGGAGCTTATGTAGAACTACGCGGACAAAATAAATACGCCTCCCTGCTCGATACTTGTCAACGTGCTTCTATCTTCTTCTATAATAAAGATTCCGTTCTTCTTTCTGCCCGTGTGAACAAAGGAGAAAGCAAGAATTACTCTTTAGGCCCTTCTGATGGATTACAACAAGTTCAGGTGGACGGACGCATCGGTTCTATCCGTTGGACAGTAGATCGTGCGGACTCTGCCCTGTTCTATGGCTTGGCAATGGATGGAAAGAAAGGAATCATTCTCGATAACTTCTCGTTGCGTGGCAGTTCCGGTCTTTCCCTGCGCGGTATTCCGGTACAAACGTTGAAGCAGTTTAACCGCCAGCGTCCTTACGACCTGATTATCCTCGAATATGGATTGAATGTAGCTACCGAACGGGGACGCAATTATGATAATTACCAGAAAGGATTGATTACAGCTATCGAGCATCTGAAAGAATGTTTCCCACAAGCCGGAATTCTGTTATTGAGCGTTGGCGACCGTGATTATAAGAACGAAAACGGCGAACTCCGTACCATGCCCGGTGTTAAGAATCTGATTCGTTATCAGCAGAACATTGCTGCTGAAAGCGGTATTGCATTCTGGAATATGTTTGAAGCAATGGGCGGAGAAGGCAGTATGGCAAAACTCGTCCATGCCAAACCCTCTATGGCAAACTACGATTATACGCATATAAACTTCCGTGGCGGTAAGCATTTGGCTGGATTGCTTTATGAAACCATGATCTATGGTAAGGAACAATACGACAGGAGGCGTGCTTATGAGAAAGAGTAACCTGCTGTCCATCTTTATTCTCATTCTCGCCGGTATGTTGAG
>NZ_JBCOCI010000402.1:0-1257 GCF_040929485.1 Phocaeicola sp. RTP21198st1_B8_RTP21198_201120
CACAAAAAAAGTAATTCTGTTTAGTGGTGTATTGTTTTTTAATCGTTCTAATTGAAAATGAATAAATGTAATCTGATAAAAAAAACTAATAATAATGAATATTACTGTTTACAGAGTTTATAAACGATTTATTAACCGCTATTTCTATTGTATATGAAAAGCTTGTTTTATTTATTTTTACCTATTGCAGGTGTATGGTTGTTTTCATCTTGTGCTAATTTAGAGCAAGTTGAAACGACGGATCTTGATCGGGAATCTGTTTTTGCAGATAGTGCATATACGGCAGGATTCCTTTCTCAAATTTATGTAGATGTTGGTTATGATGTTAAGCCTAATCGATACACTACTAATGTTTTTGGGGTAACAAAAGAACATGGAGGCTTACAGACAGCTTGTGACGAGGCTGCTTATAAAGTAGTCTCTGATGTTACTAATGATGTAATGTTTGCAACAGGGACTATTAATTCACTTAATGTATTGGAAGATGATGTTTGGAAGAAGGCATATACTAATATCCGAAGGGTGAATTTATTTATGAAGTATGTAGATGGTGCTCCGTTACTTGAATCCACTAAGATTCAGTATAAGGCGGAAGCCCGATTCTTGCGTGCATGGTATTATGCAATGATGTTACGTCATTATGGTGGAGTGCCTTTGCTTGGTGATACCATATATGAGGTAGAAGATGATATGAAAACAAAGCGTGACACATATGCTGATTGTGTGAAATATATTGTAGACGAATGTGAGTTGGCTGCAAAAGATTTGCCTGTTGTATTCAGCGGTATGAATAATGGACGCGCCACAGCTGGCGCATGTAAGGGGCTGATTTCGCGTATTCGTTTATATGAAGCTAGTAAATTATTCAATGGTAGTGATTTTGGTACATCTACTAATTGCCCAAAAGAGTTGATTGGTCATCCTAATTATGATAAAGAACGTTGGAAGGCAGCTGTTGATGCAGCTCTCGATGTGATAAAACTGAATCGTTATGCTATTTACACGCGTCATGTAGAAGCTGATGGATACAATCCAGGAAGATCAGAACCGGGATGGGGATTTTATGCAATCTTCCATAATAATGACTTTGGTAAAGTGTCGGATGGTGCCTATGTGACGTATTCAAATGGATCGTACTGCGAAATGATATTCGAATGCAGGCCAGGGGAAGGTAATCAACGTGAAGCATTGTTTGGTCCTCCCACGTGTGGTGGTAACGGTAATGGAGGTTATATTTATCACGACTTAGTAGAACAG
>NZ_JBCOCI010000403.1:0-331 GCF_040929485.1 Phocaeicola sp. RTP21198st1_B8_RTP21198_201120
GGCATTTTTCAGGAGCTGCGTCACCTTCATGAACGTAACCGCATACAGTACATCTAAATTTTTTCATTTTCTTCTCAATTTTAAATTAATTAGTCAATACGTGTTTCTTTATCTTTACTTAAGCAATTCTTGCAAATACCTTTATAATAATAATGAACTTCTGATACCTGGTGACCATCCATGTCTATATTCTCCACTTTCTTTATGGCTTCCGGGCATTTCAGATCATAAATGTGTCCACAACGCTTGCACAAAAAATGAGAATGTACGGAAGTATCTGCGTCAAAGTTCGTATTCTTCTCATCAATTGTAAGCATCAAGGCTGCTCCTT
>NZ_JBCOCI010000403.1:365-1255 GCF_040929485.1 Phocaeicola sp. RTP21198st1_B8_RTP21198_201120
GTGCAGTATATATATCATCAGCTGATGGATGAATCGGATTATCCATCAGATATTCCATGATAGCGATACGCTGCATGGACGGCTTGATATTATGTTCTAATAATCGATCGTATGGCTTCATTATCTTCCCTTTCTTTCAAAGTTGTATTCATTACAATTATAAATTCAATGCAAAGATAAAGAGTTTCAATATTATTTCCAAATAAATCTTCGTTTTTTTATATATAATCTGTACTACTGAAGATTAATACAAAAACAAAACCGTTTAAGTGCAAGAAACTGACTTAAACGGTTTTATTATAAAAGATACTAAAAGTATCAAGATTAGAATGAAGTTCGTGTTCCGGTTAAGATATCTGATGGTATATCCTCACATCGAGTATAAACTTTTATTTCCCCCATATCCTCTTTAGCAGTCCATACCATTGAAATATCAGTTAACCCCGAAACGATATATGAATATTCCCATTCATCGTCCGTATCAAGCTGGTAATAATAAGTACCGCTAATAACATCTCCGTAATCCTCCTCTTTATTCAGAGTAAAGGAGCCGGGAATTTGCTGGGACGTAGCACTGTTGAGGTTTGTATAAATGGTATAAGAACGTTTTCCGTCTTTCTCTTTCCGGTCAAACTTGATATAATAGTATCGTGTATCACCGTCTATCTTTTCTCCATTCCATTCACTCAATCGCCAAGTCCCTGCAATATTCGCATAATTTACATCCTTCGTATCAGGAAGCTTCACTTCATCGTCGTCTCCACATGACATAAATAATGCCATAGTGAGCAGTAACATCATTTTGAATATATTTTTCATATACATATTTTATAATAATTATTATTGTAACAATAGTTTCACCTGTATTCTCCTTTCGCAAGGCCGGACAG
>NZ_JBCOCI010000404.1:0-1255 GCF_040929485.1 Phocaeicola sp. RTP21198st1_B8_RTP21198_201120
TTTCCGCTTTTTTTTCTTAGTTTTATGTTTTGCATGGTGATGTATTTATTGTTTCAGGTATTGTTTATTCTGATTTACCATAGTAATGATCCGCTTCACAGATTCTATAGAACGGAAACCGTCAGTTGGTGTGTGCAGGCAATAATCTACAAGTTGGCTTACTGTTGATTCAGCTACATGAAGACGTGTGTCAGAAGACGCATAATAGATATAAACTTTTCCATTGTCATCTTCAATCCATCCGTTTGAGAATAATACATTCGATACATCACCGATTCTTTCCTCTCCAATGGGGGCCATGAAATAACCTGCAGGCTCGGCAATAATCTGTGTCGGATCTTCTAAGGAAGTCATATATAAGTATAATACATAGCGTAGTCCGGCTGCGCATCCTCTTACACCATGTGCCAGATGTAACCATCCTTGTGGGGTTTTAATAGGGTGTGGCCCTTCTCCGTTTTTCACTTCCTTGATCGTATGATAAAACCGTTTATTGATGATCTTTTCCTCTTTTATTTCTGCATGACAGATATCATCGATGAGTGCCCATCCGATACCTTCTCCATTGCCGGCGTCAATGAAACCATCTTGGGGACGGGTATACAGTGCGTACTTCCCGTTCACAAATTCCGGATGAAGCACTACGTTGCGTTGCTGGCTCGGAGATTTTAGGTCCGGCAAGCGTTGCCATGTTTTCAGATCTTTTGTTCGTGCAATACCTGCTACGGCTACTGCGGAAGACAAATCACCGGCTGGAGCGTTTGCATCTTTGCGTTCCGCACAAAAAATACCATAAATCCAGCCATCTTCATGTGCGGTCAGGCGCATATCATACATATTGGTATCGGGAATGTCTGTCTCCGGCATTTCTATCGGATAATCCCAGAAACGAAATCCGTCTACAGGACTATTACTCTCTGCTACTGCAAAGAATGATTTTCGGTCTGCTCCTTCAACGCGCGCCACAAGATAGTATTTATGATTGATTTTGATGGCTCCCGTATTCATTACAGCATTGATGCCAATTCTTTCTTCCATGAATGGATTTTGTTTTTCATCAAAATCATATTTCCAGATGAGTGGTGCATGTTCTGCTGTTAATACAGGGTAGTAGTAACGTTTGTATATACCGTTGCTATTGCTGCATATCTCATTTTTTCGGTTGATAAGAGCTTCATAATTTTGTGTTAGCTCTTCTAATCTATTACTTTTCATATTCTATTGTTATTTTTTTCGGTTAATTATTTTATAATTA
>NZ_JBCOCI010000405.1:0-1252 GCF_040929485.1 Phocaeicola sp. RTP21198st1_B8_RTP21198_201120
TTGCGGTAGGATTCTCGGGGGTCCAGTGATTGTAGTACACCTCGCGCAACGTATTCCCGTTATATCCATAATCATAAGCTTGTGCAGCCATACTAAGCGAATATATATCATTACCTATTGAACTCTGGAAGAAAGCGCTTAGCGTAAACCCTTTATAACTGACTGCTGTAGTTAGATTGACCAGAAAATCAGGATTAGGATCACCGATGATAGTCTTGTCTGCTGCTGTGATGGCAGGATCGTCATCCATATTCTTATATACGATATGACCGTTCTCATCGTATCCATCTTCAACATATCCGTAGAAAACATACATTGGCTCACCCACACGCATCAGATTGAGCTGGTCTTTCAGAATGGTGTTATCCAATTCGCCACCGAAAATATCCTTATCTTCCGAAAGGACTAACACTTTGCTGCGATTGAGCGAGAAGTTGACACCCAAATCCCATTTCACAGCACGATCAATAATCCGCCCGTCGAGTTGCAACTCAAACCCCGAGTTACGGATGGAACCGATGTTACGCAAAGCAGTGGTGTATCCACTTGAACGAGGCATCTCTACATTGTTCAGCAAATCAGTCGTTTTCTTCCGATAGTAATCTGCAGTCATGCGGAGCCGATTATTAAACAGGGACAGATCAACCCCCACATTAAACTGTGAGGTGGTTTCCCATTTCAAATCGCCGGTGTAGGTATCTGACGGAACATACGCCACTGTTGTATTCTTATCGAATACTACATTTTCCGTCCTCAATGTGTTCTGCGTAGAATACGGTGAGATGGCAGTGCTACCGGTCACTCCGTAACTCAAACGGAACTTTAGATCCGAAAGCCACTCTACATCACGCAAAAAAGACTCTTGCGAAAGACGCCAGGCCGCTGCCGCTGAAGGGAAGTATCCCCATTTGTTTCCTTTACTATAACGTGAGGAACCGTCAGCACGAAGACTGGCAGTCAACAGATAGCGATCAGCATAATTATAGTTGACACGTCCCAGAAATGAGAACAAGCGCCAATCTGAATAAGAAGATGTCGGCAGCCCCTTAACGGTAGCTGCATCCATGTCATAGGTTTCGGTCACATCACTCAAGAAGCCTTCGGCCGTACCCGTTCCCGCAGTTTTCGATGTACTCTGTTCGTAAGTAAAACCGCCCATCACACTCAAATGGTGTTTTTTTAGAAAACTCTTATTATAGGTTATGATATTATTACTTGTGATACCGACTGTCTCTCCAAATGTAATAGAGGC
>NZ_JBCOCI010000406.1:0-1252 GCF_040929485.1 Phocaeicola sp. RTP21198st1_B8_RTP21198_201120
TTGGAGTCGGACAAAGAGCGGGAAGCGTTGGTTTATAATCTGGGAGCTGACTCGGAACAGACGTTTGCCGGAAACCGTAGCTTCGGAATTTCAATGAATGGAACGACTGTTTTGGATGATTTCAACATAGCTCGTGATTACGGATATGCCCGTGCTGTTATCAAGAAATTTGTAGTAACGGTGAAGGATGGAAAAGGATTGAGTGTTGACTTTCATAAAAAAGAAGGAGAACCTATTCTGAACGCTATCCGTATTTATAGAAACTATTAATCATAAACACTGTCAATATGCTTAGGTCTATTTATTTACTGTCTTTTCTCCTCCTGCAATCTTTATTTGCTTTTGCCGGGAATGTAAAGGAGAATGTTCCGTCTTCTTTTGACTTGTATGTATGCATCGGACAATCCAACATGGCGGGGCGTGCAACATTAACTCCGGAAGTCATGGATACCCTCCAAAATGTGTATCTATTGAATGATAAGGGGAATTTTGAACCGGCAGTAAATCCTCTCAATCGTTATTCTACAGTTCGGAAAGATTTGTCAATGCAGCGTTTGGGACCGGCTTACGGCTTTGCTAAAGAGATGGCCCGACAAACGAAACGTCCTGTCGGACTGGTAGTAAATGCGCGTGGAGGCTCATCCATCAACTCCTGGCTAAAAGGGAGTAAAGACGGATATTATGAAGAAGCTCTTTCCCGGGTTCGGATTGCAATGAAGCAGGGAGGTGTTTTGAAAGCAATCCTTTGGCATCAGGGAGAAGCCGATTGTTCGAATCCGGAAGCGTATAAACAGAAACTGATTTCTTTGGTGAAAGACTTGCGGGAAGATCTGGGCATGCCGAATCTACCGGTTGTTGTAGGACAGATTTCTCAATGGAACTGGACGAAAAGAGAAGCAGGTACAGTCCCCTTTAATCAGATGATTAAAAAAGTTTCTTCATTTATTCCCTATTCCGATTGGGTATCATCGAAAGGATTGGGATGGTATAAAGATGAGAAAGACCCTCATTTTAATACGGAAGCACAACTGTTATTAGGAAAACGTTATGCGAAAAAGATACTGAAGTTTTATAAACATCAATAGGATACCCTTTTTCGAAGGAACATAAAAGCCGGCTGATTCATGAGGGATCAGCCGGCTTTTGTATGGTGAATAACTAAATACTGCCTTGTTGATAGAAAAGGAATCTATATAGTTAATTGCTTTATTATAAGCAAATTAACCTGTTGATAACTTTGTTGATATCCTTG
>NZ_JBCOCI010000407.1:0-1251 GCF_040929485.1 Phocaeicola sp. RTP21198st1_B8_RTP21198_201120
ATGTAACCTATCTTTGCCATATTATAAAGGTTTTGACTGATAATCAAATAGATGTCTTATCTTGTCTTGAAAAATATATAGTATGATAATTCTCCAAGAGTATAATGAACACGACTCTGATGCAAAGGTATAAATTATATTCATATTGGTAATCATACTGATATGACAGATTTTATAATCGACTTCTTTTTTAACAACTTCTTATTATCAATAGATATGTATTATAAATCATACTATTATGAGTATGAAATATAAATTAGTATAAACTGAATATTTTATACTGACAATGTGGAATTTTATCTATACATTTGCCACATAACAAACAAAATTATGCCAATGATATATAGAAATTTAATCGGTAAGAATCACTGTAGTAGCGGTTTGATTGGTATGTCTGACGCAGGTTCAGGAAAACAAGTGAAAGAAAGTAAATCAAGTGAAAGAAAAAATACTCAAATGAGTTTAATCTTTCACTTGATTTTTTTATGCTCTGTACTCTTGTTTTACTCATGCAACAATCATGAGAAATATGATTTTGAGTCCTCTGATGAAGCTCTGAATGAATACGATAATCTTTATAAGACTGTCAGATCACAGGAAACGTGCAATGCCGAGCAACTTGCCTCATTTATCAATCTGTGGTATGAATGCTCAGACACAGTCTACAAATTTATTCAGAAAGACCCTTCGTTTACGGCTCATGCCGGTCTGACCATGAGGTTTGACAGTATAACGGATTCCATTCGCACGAGGTTGATGGAGCTTGCGGACAACTTTACTCTAAGCGATGTGGCATATGTCAAACTTCATACTTCTATCTATGGTCAGGATAAGGAACTTGACTCATTAAAGCGACATGCAACAGTATTCTTTTCCTCATTGGATAGCATTCCTGTATATACCGGGAATATTAGAGACTTACTTGCCGATTACTCAGAGTTTCTGCTTTCATATAAATTACATGGGGTACACTCAGAAGATGCGCTTCTTCGATTTATCCGTATGGAAGACTTCTTCTTCCGAAGCTTTCTTGCTTCCATTGACGAGTGCTCAGCTTTGGGTATGGCGGATATTACTGATATGACGGCCAATATTTGTGACAGCATTTATAAGGAAGCATCAAATGGTAAAATCAAGGCTGATGAAACTATTACCTATATGTCCATGAGGACAGGCCGCCGTCTGCTTCTGAATGCCAAAGTCTGTCATGAGAAACTGAAACGTGGTATAGTAAAGGATTCGCAATATGCC
>NZ_JBCOCI010000408.1:0-1251 GCF_040929485.1 Phocaeicola sp. RTP21198st1_B8_RTP21198_201120
ACTTTATCTTGTAGGAGATAGAAGCTCCGTCAGTTGGTTGTGTGTAAGGCATCAGAGCCATGCCACTAAGGGTACGCCCCATATAGGGAATCACTGTCCATTCCGTACCAGGCGCTGCTTTAGCGCTGTAGTAATGTTCGGCTTCTATGGCTATATATCCGTCTTGTCCGGTGAATACGTATCCACCGACAGCCTTTTCCGGATTTTCGATTCGGTAGATTTTAGGCAGTGTATCAGCGGGGAAGTTATCATTCCATGAGGTATAACCGATATGTTTCTGAATCATCATATTCTTCCATTTGCCGCCGGACATAATGTTGTTATAATCGTCACTCAACGCTTTGTCCCGTGCAAAAGCCTGTTCCACTTTATCTGCCCATTCGTTAGCTTGCGGATTGTTTTCTTTATACAATTTATGGTTCATGGCTTGTGCATAATACATCTCGTACAGGTTTGCCATGGCTTGAACGGGGAAGAGGATTAATTGCTTGTAGGCATCTTTATATTCCGGTTTCAGTGATATGTATTGTCTCAAAGCTTCCGCTTCCAGTTTCAGATATTCATCAGATACTTGTTTCCATTCGCCGGTTTCCAGGTTATAAGTATTCCGGTCGAGCATTTCTCCCGTCACGCGGCCGTTGTATTTGCTGTACAGGTTTAAGATTCGCATGGCTTCATCCGCCTGGTCTTCGCCAAACTGCTGTGCGCAGAAACGACGGGGATGATCCAGCAAGTTGGAGACGTTGAATTGCTTGGGATTCCATGCCATATCCATGAAGAGCGTGATCGGATATTCCATTGGTTTCAAATCGCCTACATTCAGTATCCACAGCTTTTCTACTCCATAATCGTATGTGAGTTGAAGTTGCTCCCACATATTTTGTATAGGGGTTACGTTCAGCCATTTGGAGTTTCTCGGAGCACCTACGTAGTCTACATGGTAATACATGCCCCAACCGCCCGGATGCTTACGTTCCTTGGCATTTGGCAGGCGGCATACATTGCCCCAGTTGTCATCACACAATAGCATGATTACATCATCGGGCACACGCATACCTTTATCGTAATAATCCAATACTTCTTTATACAACGCCCATACTTGCGGAGTCTCTTTGGCCGGACGTTTGGTGACTTCTTCAATAATCTTGCGCTGATTCTTGACTACATTCTCCAGAAGTTTCACATTGGTGCTTTTACTCATGGCCGCGTCACCGTCTCCGCGCATACCGATGGTTACGATATCTTCTGTAC
>NZ_JBCOCI010000409.1:0-645 GCF_040929485.1 Phocaeicola sp. RTP21198st1_B8_RTP21198_201120
AGAAGAAATATATTGCGGAATGAAAAGAATCATTTATCTACTGTTGTTGGTGGTAGTGGTGTTGGCCGGCTGTAAGAGTTCGAAGCACTTGGCAACCTCGGAAACAAAGACTTCAACAAAGGCTCCGACATCCAGTTACCTGGCTTCCAGGCTTCAGTTGACCATTCCCGGCAAGAAGGGAAGTATGTCTGTAGGGGGAACCATGAAGATGAAAACTCATGAGCGGGTACAAATCTCCTTATTGATGCCTATTCTGCGTACGGAAGTGGCACGTATAGAAGTTACTCCCGATGAAGTTTTATTGGTAGACAGGATGAATAAACGCTTTGTTCGTGCCACTAAAGCTGAATTGAAAAATGTATTGTCGAAGAATGTGGAGTTTTCCCGTTTGGAAAAGATATTGATGGATGCCTCTCTTCCTGGTGGAAAGACAGAGCTGACAGGAAAAGATATAGGAATTCCTTCATTAGAAAAGGCTAAAGTCCAACTTTATGAGTTTTCCACACAAGAGTTTTCAATGACTCCGACGGAACTGACGTCCAAATACAACCAGATTCCCTTGGAAGAATTAGTAAAAATGCTGGTAGCTTTATTATGATGAAACGTTTCTTTGTTATTCTAATCAGTTGCCTTTGGTTGGCAGTT
>NZ_JBCOCI010000409.1:658-1246 GCF_040929485.1 Phocaeicola sp. RTP21198st1_B8_RTP21198_201120
CTCTTTTCGCTCAATCGAACAAGTTGATTCGTGAGCTGGAAAGTAAACGCGGTGCGCTGCAAAAACAGATTGCCGAATCGGAATCTATATTGAAGGATACAAAGAAAGATGTGGGAAGCCAGTTGAATAGTCTGGCTGTGTTGACCGGACAGATTGAAGAGCGGAAACGCTATATCATGGCTATCAACAATGATGTGGAGGCTATCCAGCGTGAGTTGGCTTCATTGGAGCGCCAGTTGCACGGGTTGGAGAAGGATTTGAAAGATAAAAAGAAGAAATATGAAGCTTCTGTCCAGTACTTGTATAAGAATAAGTCGATAGAGGAGAAGCTCATGTTTATTTTTTCGGCAAAGAATCTGGGGCAGACTTATCGGCGTATGCGATATGTCCGTGAATATGCCACTTATCAACGTCTGCAAGGGGAAGAAATCCTAAAGAAACAGGAGCAGATACGCAAGAAGAAAGCGGAACGTCAGCAAGTGAAAGCCGCCAAAGAGAACCTGCTGCAAGAACGTGAGAGCGAAAAGGTGAAGTTGGAAGAGCAGGAAAAAGAGAAGCGTACGTTGGTGACTAATCTGCAAAAGAAGC
>NZ_JBCOCI010000410.1:0-1246 GCF_040929485.1 Phocaeicola sp. RTP21198st1_B8_RTP21198_201120
CAGTACGATGGCGGGCAGACAAAGCAAGTTCAGCAAGTGAACACCGATACTCAATCCCGTCAGATAGGCGATGAGGATAATCCAGCGGTCGCTATGAGGCTGGTCGGCCACGTCTTCCCATTTCAGAATCAGCCAGAAAACAACAGCGGTAAACAGGGAGGAGAAGGCATATACTTCACCTTCCACGGCCGAGAACCAGAATGTGTCACTGAATGTATAAACCAGTGCACCGATCAGTCCGCTACCCATCACTGTGATAAGCTGTCCTTTGGTGATATTGTTTTCGTCAGTGATAATCAGTTTGCGTACCAGATGGGTGATGCTCCAGAAAAGGAACAAAATACAGGCGCCACTCATGAGGGCACTCATGTAATTCACCATTTTAGCAACAGTTGTTACGTCGGAAGCAAATTGAGAAAACAGATTCGCCACTAGCATGAAGAAAGGTGCGCCGGGCGGGTGTCCGACTTCCAGTTTATAGCCGGTGGTTATGAACTCCGGGCAATCCCAGAAACTTGCGGTCGGTTCTATTGTCAGGCAGTAGACGGTTGCCGCAATGATGAATGTAAGCCAACCCGTAAGGAATTTGTTTTTTCTTCTGTCAGACTGACCTAAAGTCTTGATTTATTTTTCTACTTTTGCTTACTGACAACAAATGCTTGTGAAGTAATGGACAAAGACATAACACTGGAACAAGAATTCGATCTGGTCTTCAAGGCACATTATTCGCTGGTGAAGAATTTCGCATTGATGCTCCTTAAATCGGGGCAGGACGCGGATGATATAGCACAGGACGTTTTCACGCGACTATGGGCCAAACCGCAGATTTGGCAGGATAACCCCGGGATAGATAAATATATCTATGCTATGACCAAACATGCTATTTTTGATTTTCTTAAGCATAAGCGCATAGAACGGTCTTACCAACAGGCACAGATGGAAGAAAGTCTTTTCAAGGATTTGTCTCCGTCGGGTGATACACTGGACGCTATCTATTATAAAGAAATACAATTAGCTCTGCAAATGGCTGTCGAACAATTCCCCGAGCGGCGCCGGCTGATCTTTGAGATGAGCCGTATTCAGGGAATGAGTAATCTGGAAATAGCGGAAAAGCTTGATATTTCAGTGCGTACCGTAGAGCGTCAAATCTATCTCTCTCTGGTTGAATTAAAAAAAATCGTATATATTTTATTTTTTCTTCATTTCATTTGAGTAGTCTTCGCATTTGTGTCGTGCTATATATGTA
>NZ_JBCOCI010000411.1:0-1245 GCF_040929485.1 Phocaeicola sp. RTP21198st1_B8_RTP21198_201120
GTCATAATCAATGAGACTCTACTTCCCGAAGCTGCAGATATGTCTTTTTGTAAATCAACAATCACATAGACGTCCGCTCCCGAATTCATCAACAATTGCTTATCATTGGAATCAGCATTCTTACTTTCCCATTCGGAAGCACGCAAAGTTCCTGACTGTTTTCCCTCGGCAGCCACTGTCTTCACGCCAAGCTTAACAAATCCCTCCTTTACCGTACTTACGGCTATACGAAGATCAAAATCATTCTTCAGAATATCAGCGTATGAGCTTCGGTCATTGCTTTTATAGGGGACTACCATGATTGTCGGCAAAGCAATTTGTTGCCGGGTTTCCTCCATCGACATTTCTTCCTGGGGTCTCGTCATCAATTTGTTCCGTATCAAGTCTTTTTTAAGCGCACCTAATAAGATTTGAGCCGTTACTGTACCATTGTATAGCTTGGAAGATTGCCGTACCGGATCTCCTACCGTTTCATAGTTCTTCACAAAGAGCATATAACGTGAACTGAAAAACTGATTCATATAGTAAGAATCTTCTTTCCCGACGAGCGGCTGTCCGTTTTCCACTCCGTCAATGCCGTTGAGAAATATAGCATTAAAGATCGACTTCAATGCCATATTATATACATCTTTCTTTTTTTCGGCTGTTCCGGAAGCGGTGATAACGGCTATGTTATCATCTGCCTTCACACAAGTTACGTCATTGGAGTATGACTCCTGTGCCATGAAATGAATAGTGTATACAACTAGCAGGTTCAAAAGCAGTATTCGTAACTTCATCATAGTCCAAGTCCGCCTAAAAAGGTATTTTTTCGAGAAAGAATAATCAATTTCTTTTCTTCTTTCGATGCTTTCATTATCTCCTCACCGCCTTTGCTCACGGTACATAAAGAACGCGTTCCGCTCAATACTTCTTTCACATTCAAGCGTCCGACTTCTTTCAATGACAGTTCTCCGGCAATATCCATCTCTATGTAAACGATAAATTTCTGGCCTTTTTGTACCCCTCTCTTAGTTCCAAGATCGATATATACAGTTTGTGCTTTATCTTTTTTGGTACTCTCAATCTGTACAATCGTTCCTTTCATTTTGAAATACTCGTCAACAAAATCGTCCATGCTTATTACTACATAATCCAAAGTCTTAATGATTGCTTCATCAGGAGTATCGCCAATATTCCCGGTCAGCCCCTCGTGAGTGAATGTCTGGGTTCCTTTGAGTGTACCGTTAGAAGGGTCTACTATTT
>NZ_JBCOCI010000412.1:0-292 GCF_040929485.1 Phocaeicola sp. RTP21198st1_B8_RTP21198_201120
CCTTACATCTGCGCAATGCTCCGACTAAACTGATGAAGCAACTGGGCTACGGACAGGAATATAAATATGCACACAGCTATGAAGGTAACTTTGTCAAACAGCAATTTCTTCCGGACGAGCTGAAAGACAAACGAATATGGCAACCGCAAAACAATCCGGCAGAACAGAAACATGCCGAGCGAATGATACAGTTGTGGGGAGACAAATTTAAGAAATAAGTGTTCGTAAAATAAGTCACTCCCTTCTGTAAGAGAAGCTAAAAGCACAATAAAGCAGTAGGAAACATTATAAC
>NZ_JBCOCI010000412.1:309-1242 GCF_040929485.1 Phocaeicola sp. RTP21198st1_B8_RTP21198_201120
TTTAGACGGCTATGCCGCCAATCCCGGCGATTTATCCTGGGAAGGTATGAAGGTGCTTGGAGAATGTACAATTTATGATCGTACAGCTCCGGAAGAGGTATTAGAACGTGCAGCCGGTGCAGAAGCAATTCTGACTAACAAGGTAATCATCAATGCAGACCACATGGCTGCACTGCCCGAACTGAAATATATCGGTGTGTTGGCTACCGGATACAATGTGGTAGACACAGCTGCTGCAAAAGAACGGGGAATCGTCGTTACTAATATTCCTTCATACAGCACCGCTTCCGTTGCTCAAATGGTATTTGCGCATATCCTGAACATCACTCAACAAGTGCAACACCACTCTGAAGAAGTGCATAAAGGTCGTTGGGCTAATAACAAGGATTTCTGTTTTTGGGATACTCCATTGATGGAACTACGGGAAAAGAAAATCGGTCTGGTAGGACTGGGAAATACCGGATATACCACAGCGCGCGTTGCTATCGGTTTCGGTATGCAAGTGTATGCATTGACTTCCAAATCTCACTTCCAGTTGCCACCGGAAATCAAGAAGATGGATTTAGATCAGTTGTTCAGCGAATGTGATATTATCAGTTTGCACTGCCCGCTTACTCCGGAGACACGCGAAATGGTAAATGCACGCCGTTTGGGTATGATGAAGCCGACAGCTATTTTAATCAACACCGGTCGCGGCCCGCTTATCAACGAACGAGACCTTGCAGACGCTTTGAACAATGGCAAGATTTATGCAGCCGGAGTAGACGTGCTTTCTACTGAACCGCCTTGTGCCGACAATCCATTACTAACTGCGAAGAACTGCTACATCACTCCGCACATTGCCTGGGCAACCATCGAGGCTCGTGAACGTCTGATGAATATTGCAATCAGTAACCTTCAGGCTTACATTGCCGGAAAACCGGAGAATATAGT
>NZ_JBCOCI010000413.1:0-459 GCF_040929485.1 Phocaeicola sp. RTP21198st1_B8_RTP21198_201120
GGACTGGGGAGTAGCCGATGAGAAAGACGCTCCGGAAAAACTCCGCGGCTTAGGCGTAGTCTACCATCTGGAATCTACCATTACAGGCGAACGGATAGCACTAAAAACAGCGACAACCAACCGCGAGCTACCGGAAATTCCGTCTGTCAGCGACATCTGGAAGATAGCCGACTTCTACGAACGTGAAGTTTTTGATTTTTATGGCATCACCTTTGTCGGTCATCCTGATATGCGCCGGCTCTACCTGCGCAACGATTGGATCGGTTATCCGATGCGTAAAGATAACGACCCGGAAAAGGATAACCCACTGTGCATGACCAATGAAGAGACGTTTGATACGACTCAAGAAATAGAACTGAACCCGGACGGAACCATCAAGAACAAAGAGACGAAACTGTTCGGCGAAGAAGAATATGTAGTCAACATCGGTCCGCAGCACCCTGCTACTCATGGTGTAAT
>NZ_JBCOCI010000413.1:540-810 GCF_040929485.1 Phocaeicola sp. RTP21198st1_B8_RTP21198_201120
GAACTGCGGGTATATCCACCGAGGCATCGAGAAAATGAATGAAAGCCTCACTTACCCTCAAACATTGGCTTTGACAGACCGTCTGGACTATTTGGGCGCGCATCAGAACCGCCATGCATTGTGTATGTGCATTGAAAAAGCCATGGGCATTGAGGTCAGTGAACGCGTACAGTACATCCGTACCATAATGGACGAGTTGCAACGTATCGATTCTCACTTGCTGTTCTACTCTTGTCTTGCTATGGACTTAGGCGCGTTGACAGCATTCTT
>NZ_JBCOCI010000413.1:952-1241 GCF_040929485.1 Phocaeicola sp. RTP21198st1_B8_RTP21198_201120
ACGGGTAACATCATCCCACAAAGCCGTATGAAAGGCGTCGGTGTGTTAAGCCGTGAAGATGCCATCTCTTTCGGTTGTACCGGAGGTACAGGCCGTGCATCAGGATGGGCGTGTGACGTACGTAAACGAATGCCATACGGTGTATATGACAAAGTCGATTTCAAAGAAATCGTTTATACGGAAGGTGACTGCTTTGCCCGTTACCTGGTGCGTATGGATGAGATCATGGAAAGTCTGAACATCATTGAGCAATTAATAGACAATATTCCCGAGGGACCTTATCAGGAAA
>NZ_JBCOCI010000414.1:0-1237 GCF_040929485.1 Phocaeicola sp. RTP21198st1_B8_RTP21198_201120
GGCTTCATTTATATCATAATAAAAAAGATGAAGTTACTTGTTAGTCATATTACCCAATGTATCCGATTGTCTAATAAGACAGATATTGGCTCTATTTACAGATATACAGAATTCCTTAAAAAATACTATCTTTGATAATAAAAGCAGCGTTCGCCACTAGCTTTAAATCCCCATTGATCAGAAGCTTCAACAGCGATCAAATGAACACCTTCGCAGCACTCTTTAGGTAATTGTAGTCCCCAGATTTGAGGAGAAAATTGCCTTCTGAACGGATTTCTACGATTGAAACGAGTTGGATATATTTTTAGCTGATTCCAACTTCTCACCCTTGCTACATTCACATCAAGTTCTTCTTTCTTCTCACATAATAACCATTCACCATTATCCAAACGACAACGTACTATTGTACTATCTGAAGCTCCATAAACAGTTACAAGCATTTCTCCCTGGTGTTTGTTTCTCAATTCATCGATATAAACATCTGTCGAGTCAATACCTGCAATCCAAATATTCATCTGTCGGGAAGCATCCATCCCTATGCCCTTATACCGGAAAGAATAGTCTTTCTCTGTAAAATCAAAAACAAAATAATTACGAGGAGTACCACATTGCATCAAAGCAGACGGAATACCTTCCCAATCCTTTTCTCCCACCCACCAGAAACCACAAGAAGCCCCTGTTACTAATTCATGTACACAAACATCCTGACCATGTAAAAAATTCCTCTCCACCTGATGCATGTGCCCAGTCAAAGCTAAAACATTCCCTCGTCCTTCTAATATTTCAATCAATGCGGATGAATTAGTAGTATGTACTAATGGAATATGCATACAAAGTACGATCTGAGCATTTGAGACAACGCGCAATTGACTATCAGAAATCTTCCCTACATAAGAACGTGTTCCTTTACCATAGACATTATTTAGAACAATAAAATGTACGTTTCCTTCGTTAAAAGCATAAGTCGCTGATCCAAAAGCTGTATTATATGAAAAGGTTTGATTAATCCTTATAGAATCAGCATCCCGATCGTGATTACCTATAACTGTCCATGATTGTACAGGCAATAGTTCCATCATCTGTTTGATAGCGGGAAATAAATTTAAATTGTTATTCACTAAATCACCTAAAAATATATTGAACGAAGACGAATCTGCTTGCAAAAGTTCTGGCCATAAAGAACGGGAAGCATAATCCAACTCCTGAGAATTACCGACTTGTACATCTCCTATTGCGT
>NZ_JBCOCI010000415.1:0-1236 GCF_040929485.1 Phocaeicola sp. RTP21198st1_B8_RTP21198_201120
AAAAGGGTCTACACCTTCTATGGGCTCACTAAGAAATTTGCTCCAGTTTACAACAATCGAGCTGTCTGTCTCCTGTTCTATTTTCCAGGATTCCGCTATGGGAGTGATAGCATTGCGCGCATAGGCTGGATACGAGAGATGAGTTGTATCCTCGCATAAGTTCTTGGAGTCGGGACGTAATAAATATAACTGTTCTTTGTCATATTTCAAACGTATCCATACCGGATCATAAAGTCGCTGGCCTGCATAAAGTTTAACTTTATTATTGGGAGAACTGACGGTCATCACACGGGCTGCTAACAGAAAATCCCGGTTTATCAACCGTTTGGGTATTTCTACAAAACATCCTTTGGTGTTTTGCCGGATGTGAAACATGGGGGCAGAGTTACCCCAAAGGAGGGTGGGAAAGAGCAGCAGGCGTAGCAACCGAAGTTTGTTATTGGCAATTCTCATCATGATTGGTGTAAATTTTCTGGTTGGTTTTTGTGAGGTGAGGAAGGTTAATGGTACAATCCGAGACTTATTCCGAACATTTTGGAATCGGTTTTCTTGTCGGTCTTCAGATATGCTCCTGTGGCTTTGACGAACCACACGTTGGTGTGTTTCTTTATAGTTACAGGCATTTGATATTGTATTTGCAGTTTTCCGTGCGCATACGATGCTCCATAATAGGTCATGTCGGGTAAAAGCACACTTTGGGCGTATTCAGTGGACGGATCGTTGAGTGACAGGTCCGATGATAGCGAAATGTGATATCCGGCTTCTGCTTCTATCCATAATGAACGGTTGTTTTTGCGCAGGAATGAATATCCGCCCTCCATGCAGATAGTTGCCTGTCGGACTGTAAGCGATGAAGACGGAAGATTGTATTGATCTTCTACCGATTGGAAATAGGCGCGTGCGCCTGCGTAGGCTGTGGCTTCTCCAGTGTGATGATTACTCCACAACAGGCGGTAGTGCAGATTGGCATTGAGTAAATCGACGGTGTAACGTTCGTCGTACGTGAGAAGTGTGTTCCAGTAGGAAGATTCGATACCTGTTACCGGATCTTTTTCTATTATTTTTTCCTGACGGTATTCGTCGGCTTTTCCGGTCTGATAGTTAATGGAAATGTCGATGATGTGTTCTGTGCGTCCGGATTTGATCCGGTTCATAGAAAGCAGGTTGTAGGTGGTGGTGTGATATTTTCCCGGTGAATATTTGATGTCTCCCCATACGTCTTCGTTGCCTTTGGCG
>NZ_JBCOCI010000416.1:0-228 GCF_040929485.1 Phocaeicola sp. RTP21198st1_B8_RTP21198_201120
TCAAACGCCCATCTCAACGCTTCTTTTGTACCTCTTACACCACCGATATTGTGTTCAGAGCTACTCAAATCCATTCTGTCGAGCAATCTGTAGCCGGCTTCTTCAGCGTTAGCTACCATCTTTTCTACACTCGGATTAGCTGCGATAAACTGGCTGAAATCATTATAAGCACGGTTGTAAGTTTCTTTGCTGAACTCTACTTCACGTTTGATAACAGCTACTTTATAT
>NZ_JBCOCI010000416.1:308-1236 GCF_040929485.1 Phocaeicola sp. RTP21198st1_B8_RTP21198_201120
CCTGAAGAATTACGTTTGCTTGTCCCATCGGCAAGTTTACCAATTCGTTCACACCTGTATTGTTGATAGCAGAGATGAATTTCAGGTTATCACCGTCTATCTGTGCACCTTCGTACTGTGCAGAAGTTAGCCAGTTTGCATCACCAGTCTGACCATATTTCTTTGCCAGATCAGCAAAGTTAGCACCACCCTTGATCGCGTTGTAGATACTGTCAGCCAATGTCTTTGTCTTCACAGCATCTTCTGCGTATACCTGAATCTGACGGAATTCGACAGAGTCGGCAGCAGCAGCTTTAGCTACAATTTTGAAAGAGTTGATTGTATTGTCGGCACCGTTATAGTAAGGACCATAAATAGTACCTACCGAAGCAGAGTCCAAACGGGCAACTACATCTGACGGGAAAGCTGTTTTGTTATAGAACAAGTCTACATAAGGAGCTTCCGAGCCAGTCGAGCGGATGAAAGAAGTATAATCTTCCGTAGTAGTAGCCAACTGTTCAGTAGCTTCGTCCACTTCTTTCTGGATAGCAGCTCTGTCTTCAGCACTTGCAGTCACTTGTACATCAATGTACTTGATGTCACGAGTTTCCTGATATTGCTTGAATTGTTCTTTCTTCTTGTTATACAAGTCTTTCAGTTCCGATTCTTTCACTACGATTGTAGAGTCCACTACAGAAGAGTAAGGAATACCAGCCATCAACACGTTGTACTGGTTCACTCTTGCATCGAAAGCGTCCTGTGCTTCCACCGGATTGGAAAGAAGAGCTTTAGACACCAATGCCTGATACTTTTCTGCCAGACGGCTCTCGATCAGTGTTTTCTGAATAAAAGACCAGTATTTATACATGTTATTGTATTGTTCAGCATACTGTGCCGGCATTTGTGATTCGCTCATCTTGGCATATTCCACGAGGAACTTGTTCAACAT
>NZ_JBCOCI010000417.1:0-1235 GCF_040929485.1 Phocaeicola sp. RTP21198st1_B8_RTP21198_201120
GAACTACTATCTCGACTATCAATTCAACAAGAAATGGGACAGTGGTGCGCAAATCACTACGGGAGCCACTTATGAGCATGTACGTTATGATTCCGCCATCATGGATGAGGTCTATAAAAGTGATAACATAGCCGCTTTCTTCCAGTATGACCAGCGTTTCTGGGATCGCTTGAGTGTATCTGCCGGTGTACGTGCCGAATATTATCGGGTGAACAATCATCATCGTGAAGCGGAAACAAAGATCTTCGGAACCAAGGTTCCGTTCCGTCCGGTGTTCCGTGCAGGATTAAATTATCAGTTGGCTGATTACAGTTTTATCCGTGCCAGCTTCGGACAGGGTTACCGTAATCCGTCTATCAATGAAAAATACCTGCGCAAGGATATCGGTGGAGTCGGTGTTTATCCGAATCTGGACATTAAGCCGGAAAAAGGATTTAATGCGGAATTGGGGATTAAGCAAGGATACAAAATCGGTAATTTCCAGGGTTTTGTGGATGTTGCCGGATTCTATACACAGTATAAAGACATGGTTGAATTCCAGTTCGGGCTGTTCAACAATGCCAATTACACGATGATTAATAGCATAGGCGATGCATTCCAGATGCTGACAGATGGCAAAGGGTTCGGTATCGGAGCCCAGTTCCACAATGTATCGAAAGCCCAGATTTACGGAGTAGAAATCTCAACGAACGGCGTGTATAATTTCAATAAGAACACGAAGTTGTTCTATAACTTGGGATATGTATACACGGAGCCATGCGATGCTGACTATCAGGAACGTAATGCAGTAGAGGGGCTTTATACCGATCCTCTTCAGATGAAAGAGAAATCGAACACAGGTAAGTACCTTAAATATCGCCCGAAGCACAGTTTTAAAGCTACGGTAGATTTCCAGTGGAAACGTATCAATGTCGGTGCCAATGTAGCATGGAAGAGCAAAATTCTGGCAGTTGACTATCTGATGTTGGACGAACGCGAGAAACAGCAGAAAGACCTGATGGATTATGTACGTGGCATCCTTTTCGGTTATTCAAAAGGAGAGACACTGGCTACTTACTGGAAAAAACATAATACGGACTATGCCACTGTTGACGTGCGCTTCGGAGTAAAAGCCACAAAAGAAGTAGCTTTCCAGTTTATGGTGAATAACCTGTTGAATAAAGAATACAGCTACCGCCCAATGGCAGTTGCTGCTCCACGTACTTTCGTACTGAAAATGGACGTCACTTTCTAAC
>NZ_JBCOCI010000418.1:0-1232 GCF_040929485.1 Phocaeicola sp. RTP21198st1_B8_RTP21198_201120
CTCTTTGAATGCATCACTTGGATATACCACTATGCTGGATAATCTGGGAAAGACAAAATCCAGTGGTATCGATCTTTCTTTAAATGGTGATGTGATACGTACGAAAGAGTTTGCCTGGTCGCTTGGAACTAATTTCAGTATGTATAAGAATGAAATTGTCCGTATTGACGATACGCTCGATGAAAATGGTAAACCCGCCAGTCAGGTAGCACAGGGATGGATTATCGGAGAACCGATCAATGTATATTATGATTATCTGGTAGACGGAATTTTTCAGTATGATGATTTTGATATTACTCGTGATGGTACAGGTAATCTGGTATATACGCTGAAAAACACCTATGACAGTAACAATGACGGTATAGCCGACAGCCCGATTGATTACGGCGGCGCTATTGAACCGGGTATGGTTAAGGTACGTGATAACAATGGAGACGGAAAGATCACGGCAGATGACAGAGTGCCTATCCGGAAAGATCCGAAATTTACCGTCTCTCTTTCTTCCACATGGAACTGGAAAGGATTTGACTTGTTCATGGATTGGTATGGAGTTTCCGGCAGAAAGATAAAGAATAGTTATTTGTATGACTATAATTCCGGAGGTTCTTTGCGTGGAAAACTGAATGGAGTGAAGGTGGATTATTGGACTCCGTTCAATCCGTCGAACGAATTCCCGCGTCCTTCTTATAGCGCAGACCCTGCTTATTTGAGTGCCATCGCTATTCAGGATGCATCTTATATCCGTTTACGCACCTTACAATTGGGATATACTTTCCCGGCCAGACTATTGAAGAATACTCCGATTCATAAATTACGTCTGTATGCAACTGCTACTAACTTGCTGACATTTACGGAATTTAAGTCTTATAGTCCCGAACTGACTCCCGGGTCTTATCCGGAGTCCAGACAATATGTATTTGGTGTCAATGTTTCATTCTAAAATAAAGAATCCTTATGAAAAAGTTAATATATACAGCCTTTGTCATCTGCGGAATGTTGACCGCTTCCTGCTCGGATTTATTAAATCTGGAATCAAAGACAGACGTGACGAACAATTATCTGTTCACTACTCCCGAAGGGTTGAATACAGCTGTTACAGGTCTGTACTCCCTAGCTCGTGAATTGCCGGGTGGAGCGGATAATAATGAATCCAATCTGTACATCGTTACTATGTGTGACTTTAATACGGATATTGCGATACTTATAGCAGGTGTTTCTACTTCAATCGGACG
>NZ_JBCOCI010000419.1:0-1232 GCF_040929485.1 Phocaeicola sp. RTP21198st1_B8_RTP21198_201120
GTTGTTAGCAATCCGCTGCGCTCCTTGCTAACAATGGCTCGGCGACTTACGTCGCTTGCCGTAAGCCGCCGCTTCGCGGACTGCTTACAACAAGCGACTTGGCTAAATAGCTCCGCTTTTGTATCTTCGATACAGCTTCGCTACTTCGCCAAGTCGCCGAGCCGTTATTCAGGACTGTTTAAGTTTTTGATCTCCTGACGTTTTTGGTCTATACTGTTTAATAGTTTATTTTCTTCCTCTCTTTTAATCACCAAATTATGGAATTTCTTAGGGTTAAGAGAATGAGTAGAATCGATATGCGATGTTACATGCGGTAGCTCCAATTCTATCATTCGGTAACGCATTTCATACGATTTTCTATCGTCTAATTGTTTGTTCTTCTCGTATAGAACACCGAGACCTAGCGAAATAATGGTAGATAATGCTATCATAACAATGATCAGAGGTGTTGATTTGAGATCAATGCCGTAATGATGTTTTACAATGACCTGATCAGGAATTTCAGCTATCTTTGAAACAATGTCTTTTTCTTTGATTGTTAATACAGCTAATTCCTGTCTAGTTATTGTGGAGATTTCATTAGCTACATCCTGAAGTGTCCCATAATCGTTAATGATCTTAGATAGTACATCGTTTTCTCTTTTAATAAATTGCTTGATCTGTTGTAGTAGTTCCTGATCCTTTGCTCGCATTTCATGAAATTCCTGCATTTTCTTTTCATTTTCAGAAAGTAGGGAGACAATTGTAGGCATTATTCGTACAATATCCTGCGTGATCAAGTCTGTGTTTTCCTGCAATGCGCTTACCTGTTGCTGTATATTTTCTAATTCTGTGTTCATGGTATTAACGTTTTAGTCCGTAATTCTCTTTCTTTTTTCTTTTCTTGATCAACGGATCATCTTGCTCTGGTGTAATTTCGGGGTTCGAAAATAAAGCTGATGTTATGTGACCAAGTGTTTCTCCGATATTTCTGTCTATAGAATGATCCTTCGAAACATAGCTTCCAGTAATTTGATTTAGTTCAATAGAATTATCTATGCTATTTAAAGCCTTGTCGATCTGTCCGAAGCTCAATGAGCGGTCTATGGCAGAACCCCGAAATGTCTGTTCATCTTTGATGAACGAAATACCTTGAACCTCATCCGACCCCAATCTATATTTAAACTGCATTTCCACACCTCTGTAACGGATATAATTTTGTAGTTCCTTCCAGTTTTTACTGTGTCGTATGC
>NZ_JBCOCI010000420.1:0-315 GCF_040929485.1 Phocaeicola sp. RTP21198st1_B8_RTP21198_201120
GGTGTACAGAACTCGATCGATCCTATTCTCCTGCAGTATGAGGGGAGAAACTATTTGGTATGGGGCAGCTTCCGGGGAATATATGTTATTGAACTGACTACGGATGGGTTGTCGATCATGCCGGGAGCGAAAAAAAAGAGAATAGCGGGAACTGCTTTTGAAGCTGTTTATATCCATAAGCACGACGATTATTATTATATGTTTGCCTCCATAGGAAGTTGTTGTCAAGGAGTGAAAAGTACATATAAAGTCGTAGTGGGACGTTCCAAGAAAGTATGGGGCCCGTACAAAGACAAGACTGGTAAACCGATGTTG
>NZ_JBCOCI010000420.1:325-1226 GCF_040929485.1 Phocaeicola sp. RTP21198st1_B8_RTP21198_201120
TGTAGGCAATGGGCACGGTTCGCAGATTATCCGGGATGATGCCGGACAAGACTGGCTTCTGTATCATGGATTTTCAAGATCAACTCCGGAGAACGGACGTATTCTGTTGTTGGACCAGATCAAGTGGAACCAAGAAGGTTGGCCTTACGTAGAGGGAGGATCTCCTTCTTACGAAACACAAAAAGCACCTGTATTTAATAACTGATTTTCAAATAAACCAATTATAATCTTAAATACCACAAGCATGAAACATACCCCTATTAGCAGGCGGGATTTTCTAAAGAATTTAGGCATAGCCGGGGCTGGCACTCTTCTTGCAGCAAGCCCTTGGCTTTCTGCTTTTTCGGAGGTGATGAACACCTCAAACGAGAAGTGTCGTCTGGCAATTATCGGGCCTGGTTCCCGGGGACGGTTTTTAATGGGATTTTTGGCTAAGAACCCCAAAGTCGATATTGTAGCATTGTGCGACATTTATAAACCGTCTATTGAGAACGCATTGAAACTTGCACCTAATGCCAAAGTGTATGGTGACTACCGGGAAGTGTTGGAAGATAAGTCGATAGATGCTATACTTGTAGCTACTCCTCTTAGCTCGCATTGTAAAATTGTATTGGATGCTTTCGACGCAGGAAAGCATGTGTTCTGTGAAAAGTCAATAGGTTTCACGATGGAAGAGTGTTACCGTATGTATCAGAAGCATCGTAGTACAGGGAAGATATTCTTCACAGGACAACAGCGCCTGTTCGATCCTCGTTACATCAAAGCAATGGAGATGATTCATGCAGGTACCTTTGGCGAAATAAATGCCATCCGTACTTTCTGGAACCGGAATGGGGACTGGAGACGTTCGGTACCTTCACCCAATTTGGAACGCCTGATAAATTGGCGTCTTTACAAAGAG
>NZ_JBCOCI010000421.1:0-1225 GCF_040929485.1 Phocaeicola sp. RTP21198st1_B8_RTP21198_201120
CTAGTACACAGCCCAAAGTATCCAATTTCCTAATTAATTGAAATTGGTCATGGATATGCTCTACCTTGTCATATCTTGGTATCACAACTATTCTTTTCCTCAATTCCATCGCTTCCGATATTGCTCCCCAGCCACCTTGAAGTATTAATATATCAGCTCTAGAAATATAACCCTTCATCTGCTCCTTTGTACAAAATTTAAAAGCTTTCGCATGTTTGTAGGGATAATCTGTATACCCAGTTTGTACTATCACCTCTTCCTTAGTTATAGCTGCCCATTCATCCACGGCTTTTGCCATACGATTGAAGGCTATGTTCATTGTACCTAAACTAGCAAAAATCATAAAACACCACAACAAATTGAATTAGGAAATAATTGCCGCATCTCTTCCCATTGGACCAAAAATAGATCACTATACCGTTCTATCCATACGGGAGTTTTAGAAGCATGTGTCACATCAGCAGCCGAATTAACAAATATTACTTTTGTCCCCAATAGTTTTTTTGCGAAAAAAACCGTAGGTACAGTCACACCAGCTCCTGTAGTAATGATTACATCTGGGCGTTTCACCAGCACCCAGAATATTGCTTGCAAACAGTTCACTATCAGTGTCCATTTCTTTGCTGGTTGAAAATTCACTAAAAATACATGTTCCTTGTCTGCCATAAAAGCTTTAGTTGATGTCGTTTTTAAGGTAAGCCAATAGCAATCCCATTGCTCTGGAATAGCGCCAATAGCCAATTGTAGCTCACGTAAATGCCCGCCTGCCGAACAGGCTAAACAGATTTTAGGAGATTTACGCAACATAAGAGCCACCATAATAATGATTATTCACCATAAATCTTTCTTTCTTTTATAAATCTTGCAGGATTACCTGCATAAATGCCAAAATCAGTAGTATTTTGGGTGAGTACTGCGCCAGCACCAACAACCGAATATCGACAAAGATGTAATCCTGGCAGAATTATGGCTCTTGCTCCAATAAACACATCATTGTCAATAACCACATCACCTACAACCAAAGGTAATTTATTATCAGATAAGTCATGGGATCCATTACAGATATAAGCATACTGTGCTATGGTTACTCTTTCTTTTATAATAACAGGTCCCAAATTATATATTTCGCTTCGAGTCGCTATACAAGACCTATCTCCTACGGTTAAAAGCCATGGGGCATATATACGGGCAGTAGGTGCAATAAAAGGATGACCACTAATATGTG
>NZ_JBCOCI010000422.1:0-1224 GCF_040929485.1 Phocaeicola sp. RTP21198st1_B8_RTP21198_201120
ATCTGCGACAATGCGGAATTTGATTTTCTCCGGTCCGAACAAAGGAAAGAAAATGAATAGTGGAAATGGTGCTTATGACATTTTGAACTTCTCTGATAATTGTTATATCACCTCCGACCTGCAGGAAGGCAATAACAGGTTTGAAGAAATAACGAGAATAAAACAAAGCTCGGATGACTTGTTCGTTGATCCATTGAACGGTGATTTCCATATTAAACCGGGAGCCGGGTTCGCCGGAACGGGTAATGCTGGTGATCCACGTTGGTATTAATTGATCCTATACTTGTTAGGTATAAAGAATATCATGAAGAATATTGTATTATCAATTTTATTGATGAGTGCCTGTGCAATGATTTATGCACAGGCGGACTCATCGCCTTATCAGGCTATTGTAGCTGTTGATGGTAGTGGAGATTATAAAACGGTTCAGGAAGCAATCAATGCTGTACCTGACGGACAGACGAAACCTTGGTTGATTCTGATAAAGAATGGCTTGTATAATGAGCAGGTGATTATCCCTAAGAATAAGCCATACGTACATTTAATAGGCCAGGATAAGGATAAGACCATTATTCATTTAAACTTGAATGTTGGTAGTAAACTGACCGGTAAAGAAATAGGTGGAAAAACAGCTTATTGGGAACACTCGGTTCATAATCCTTCCTCTCCAGTTTATAAATACGAGGGATCGGTAGTGGTGGTAAAAGGAGACCACTTTTATACGGAAAACATTTCGTATGTGAATGACTGGGGAGTTTTATCAGATAATGGTCCGCAGGCTTTGGCTATGAATAGTCAGGCAGATTGTGCTTCCTTTTATAATTGTAAGTTCCGTTCTTTTCAAGATACTTGGATGACTGCCAATAATGATGTCAGTCGGCACTATGTGAAAGATTGCTGGATAGAAGGCGCGGTAGACTATTTTTATGGTGGTGGTGATGTGTTGCTGGAAAACTGTACGCTTTATAATGTACGGAGTGGAGCAGTAATAGTGGCTCCTTCCCATAAAGATGCTAAATATGGTTATGCTTTTCGTAATTGCACTATAGATGGAAACAGTGAAGCGGCTGACGGACGTTTGAAGTTGGGGCGTCCATGGCATAATAATTCGAAGACGGTGTATATCAATACCATCATGCTTATCCCTGTCGCTGATGAAGGATGGACGAATATGGGAACGGTTCCCGGAATTTTTGCCGAATACAATAGTCGTGATGCACAGGG
>NZ_JBCOCI010000423.1:0-1223 GCF_040929485.1 Phocaeicola sp. RTP21198st1_B8_RTP21198_201120
TCTGTATTCAGTTTATCAATGCGGTTGCGGTTGTAAGCAATGTTGGCATTGAAGTTCAAAGAGAAATTCTTTTTATCAAATAAAACAGCACTAACAGACAATTCTACACCTTTATTGGATGTCTGTCCGAAGTTCTTGTACTGATAGTTATATCCGGAGAGAGAAGGAATTTCAGTACGCATCAATAAGTCTCTGGTTGTATTCCAGTAAAAGTCGATAGCACCGGAGATACGATTGTTCCAGAATCCATAGTCAATACCGATGTTACGGGTAACTGTTGTTTCCCACTTCAAATCGGGGTTGTATAAGTTCGTTCCATGTTCCAACATGGTAGTGCTTTCTCCGTTGAAGAAAGGATTGCGTGCATCATTACCTCCCAAAGAGTAAGTGGTGGAAAGCAAACCGGAATTGATACGGTTGTTACCGGCAGTACCGAAGCTTAAACGTAGTTTCAAAGCTGACAGCCAGTCTTGAGTGTTACTCATGAAAGCCTCGTCAGAGATACGCCATGCCAAAGCTGCTGACGGGAAAACACCCCAACGATTTCCGGAACCGAACTTGCTCGAACCGTCTGCACGTACTGTAACAGCAAGCAAGTATTTATCCATCATAGTATAGTTCACACGACCAAAGAATGATAATATGTTTTCTTTTGCAGCAATGGTAGATTGGTTGGCTAAAGCTTTGCCCGAACCCATATTTGCTTTCATATCATCGAAATTCATAGTAACAGGGAAAGCTACAGATACATTTTCTATTGATTTCCTTTGGCTGCTGCTTACTTCATGTCCGATCAATACATTGAGTTTATCACGACCTTTGAACAGTTTTTTGTTATCATAGGTCAATGTGTTGGCATCGTCTTTTCTCTCAACAGGTAGGCTTGTGGCTGACCGTTATATCCATATTTAGAATTAGATACTGCATCTACTCCCCAATACTGTTCTGTATCGTCAAACTTCCATCCATATCCGAATTCGGAACGGAATGTCCAGTTCTTGAATGGTTTCCAGTTTAAACCTACATTGTAGTTCTGGTTGAAAGTATTGCGGGTTTTATCCGTTGCAAGCAGACGTTCCAATGGAGATTTCTGTTGTGCCGAACTGTTTTCTTCGTCGTCATCACTGTATTTAAGTGAATCAACCGGACGGAATACGGTAGCATTAGCCACAGTTGAATTGGCAGCATTGGATTCATTGGTATCAGCACCACCACCTAAACCG
>NZ_JBCOCI010000424.1:0-689 GCF_040929485.1 Phocaeicola sp. RTP21198st1_B8_RTP21198_201120
TGCCACCATTCACGGGAAGACAGATGACTCACAACTGTGTTTCTCTTCCGAGGATATGTATCGCCAGATAGAAAGTTACATCGTAGATAACTTCGGTGAAAAGGGGAATTTCCGTTTTGTAATCGCACCGGATGATACTCCGTACGCCTGTACGTGTGCCACCTGCACCGCATTGGGAAATACAGAGAAGAACGCAACTCCCGCCGTTACGGAACTGATCCTCCGCCTGTCGCAGCGTTTCCCCAAACACACGTTCTTTACGACTTCCTACCTGACTACGCAACAAGTCACAGACAAGCAACTTCCGCCTAACGTCGGGGTAATTGTCAGCGCTATCGACTACCCGCTCCGCCGGACAGACGGCAAGGACGAGCAAGACAAGAAATTTGCGGAACAACTCGACAACTGGAAGAAAGTAACGAACAACATCTATATATGGGACTATATCAACAACTTCGACGACTACCTCACTCCTTTCCCCATATTAAAGATAGCCCAGCAAAGACTCCAACTTTTCAAACAACACGGAGCCAGCGGCATATTTTTCAACGGAAGCGGCTACAGCTATTCTTCTTTCGATGAAATGAGGACTTTTGTATTATCAGCCCTTCTTATCAACCCGGAACTTCCGGTTGATGAGTTAATTAAAAGCTATTTCAATCAGGAATACCCGGTATCCAAAAAATGGC
>NZ_JBCOCI010000424.1:707-1223 GCF_040929485.1 Phocaeicola sp. RTP21198st1_B8_RTP21198_201120
TTACTACACAGAGCTAGAAAACAACGCCCAATCCGGAAAGCAGCTCGGACTTTACGCCGGTATCAGAGAATCGGAAAAAGGATTCCTCTATCCGGAGAAGTTTATCAAATTCTATGATGAAATGGGAGATTTTGTATCCGAAGCAAAAGGGAAAGAGCGCAAAAAGCTGCACGAGCTCCAGACCGCCTTGTCTTTCACACGCATGGAATTGGCACGTGACCACGGTTTCGACGCTTACGGATATGCCAAGCGGAATGGAAAGGATATTCAGCCGCTCCCCCAAGCTCGTAATTGGGTCACCCAGCTCAAAGAGCATCAAGCATTTGCCGGAATGGAATATTATAATGAGTCAGCTTATGAGATTGACTATTATATAAAGGAATGGGAACAATATATACTTGCTTCCGACATAAAGAAAAGTTTGTTTCTGGGAATGAATCCTTCCGCAACCCCTAAACTAAATAAAAATGATTCAAAGAAACTGACCGACGGCACTCACGGTTTACCCGGAGACTA
>NZ_JBCOCI010000425.1:0-329 GCF_040929485.1 Phocaeicola sp. RTP21198st1_B8_RTP21198_201120
AACCAGTACATTCAGACTGAAATTCTCGTCAGGAAGTACGATGATAGAAGAACCAGTCGTTTCATCCCGGAACTCAATTTTAGACTTGATAATATAAAAGTCTTTGACGGCATTTTGTTCTACTGTTCCTACACGTTCTATTTCTTGTACATAATATTGTGCACTACCATCTAAAATAGGAAATTCCGGTCCGTTAACCTGAATAAGGCAGTTATCAATGCCCAATGCGTAGAGGGCTGCCATACCATGTTCAACGGTGCTTACTTTGACTCCATTCTTCGACAATACAGTACCACGAGTGGTTTCTGTCACATTGTCGGCTACTGCAT
>NZ_JBCOCI010000425.1:339-765 GCF_040929485.1 Phocaeicola sp. RTP21198st1_B8_RTP21198_201120
GGTTGTCCTTCTACGTCAATGCGCTGGATTTTATATCCATGATTGTCCGGAGCAGGATTAAATGTTACAGTGAGATCAAGTCCAGTGTGAAGACCTTTCCCGCTCAGTGAAAAGCTATCTTTCAGCGTTTTTTGTTTCAGCATTGGTTACTTATTTACTTATTTAATAGTTGTTTTAATTCTTCTATTTCTTTGCGCAAATTACGCAATTCTTTCTGCATATCCGGTAAGCTTCTTTGTGCGACGGATGCTTTGAAGTATTGCTTCAGTTCCATAGGAGGAGTTCCGATAAGCTGGCTACCGGATTTAATGTCTCCGGGTACACCTGACTGTGCACCTAAACCAACTTTGTCTCCTATTTTGGAATGTCCTGCAATACCTACCTGACCTCCGATCATACACCATTCACCAATTTTGGTAGAACCGG
>NZ_JBCOCI010000425.1:775-1221 GCF_040929485.1 Phocaeicola sp. RTP21198st1_B8_RTP21198_201120
GTATGTGAACCTATTTCATCATTATGTGCTATTTGTATCAGATTGTCTAATTTGACACCACTATGCACTACCGTAGCTCCCATTGTAGCACGGTCTACACAAGTATTAGCACCTATATCTACTTTATCTTCCAGAATAACAATTCCGATTTGCGGAATCTTATCGTATCCATTCGGAGTGGGAGCAAAACCAAATCCGTCAGCTCCAATCACTGCACCCGAGTGCAGGATACATTCGTTACCTATGCGGCAATCATGATAAACATTTACATTGGAGTACAGCAAGCAACTGTTGCCTATCTTCACGCCATCTCCAACAAAAGTGTGTGGATAAATTTGGGTATTATCTCCAATCACGGTATTTTCACCAATATAGGCAAATGCACCGATGTATACGTTCTCACCAATTTTGGCGCTGGGTGCAACGAAAGCTAATGAATCTATACC
>NZ_JBCOCI010000426.1:0-1218 GCF_040929485.1 Phocaeicola sp. RTP21198st1_B8_RTP21198_201120
GGGTGATATATTGGATTGTGAGCGTCAAAGGGATTACGAACACACATTGTTTCTATCCTTAGAGGAAATTTTCTAGTTGCATAATTCTCATTTTCCATAGTGCATTTGTTTAATTATTAATACGGCATCTAATATAATGAATGCCACAACATCTTGTATATCCCAAACACAAGGTCCTTTTAGTATTATCTCGCATGCCTTATCAAACATAGTAATTATAATAGCTATGAGCATTTGGGTAATAATTATCTTTTTCATAGAAGATAGTGTAAACCAATTAAACACACTAATTAGCCATTGAGGCATTTTAAGTAATATAATTCCCATTATTTCTTATTTAATAATTCTACCTTCATATTATTCTTCTGATGCAATATTATTTATGCCTTTTAGTTTTTTCAATTCTTGAATATACTCCAGTTCACCTTTGGCATATTCCTTATTTGCATCTTCATTCAGCATTTCCTTAAATGCTTCCTCTGCATCATCCAACCGTCCCATATCAACAAAGGTGTATGCTCTTCTTCTGCGTAAGAAATTGTGATAAAATATGATACTATCCGTAATCTCACTTTCTCTTAACTGTGCCAATTGATTAAGTTCATTATGTATTGTATAAATTGCCCTTATATCTCTACTATTTGCCAGACAGTTTATGTATTCTATGTTGTATCTAATGTTATTTAAGGGACGAACTATTTCCAGAAAGAAAAGGGCTTTCTCATATAATCCCATTTCTGCATAGCAATATCCAATGAGATAACAGGTTTGATAAAACATTCTTTTATCATCATCTGTAATGCTACCCCTTAGCCAACTTTCTCTCAAAGCATGATATACATTTTCCAAATACACAATTGCATCCCAATATCTATTTTCTTTCAAAACTTCATTACCCCAATAAAAATCCTTTCCAATGGCAAGCGTCATTTGAGACATAATACAATATTCATAAAAATCCAATTCTTCTCTATTGTTGAATTTTTCAATTGCTTTGTCATGAATAGCCTTATATTCCTCTATCCTTTGCTGTGGGCTTGTATGGTCATAGGCAAACAAAACACTTAGTGTTTGAGGTTGATTCGCATTTCTGGTATATGTCTTATCTCCTTCATGGCTGAATGTTGGCAACATGATAGATGCACGGATAAACCATGTTTCCTTTCCACCTCCACATCCTCTTAGGTGTACAATGATATTGTTGTTTACTCTGCTAAT
>NZ_JBCOCI010000427.1:0-1217 GCF_040929485.1 Phocaeicola sp. RTP21198st1_B8_RTP21198_201120
ATCATACGGTTCCGGTATTCGGCAGCTTTGGTTTCGCTCAAGTTCTTGATAAGTACGTTGTTCAAGTAATAATCTCCGGTATCGTAGTTGTCGAGGATTCCCAATATGTTGAGTAAAGTTGATTTCCCAGACCCGGATGCTCCCATGATAGAAACAAATTCCCCCTGTTCAATGTTGAGATTGATACCTTTAAGTACATGGAGAGGCGCTCCGTTGTTGTAGGTCTTGTTGATATTCGTTAGTTGTATCACAATTTTCTTTATTTAGTTTCTGTTTTCTGATAATTTTCTACTATTAGACGTGCAAAAGATACGAAAAGTTGCAAACAGGTTGAACTTTTTTCAAAAAACATTTTGTAGACTCAATCTTCTTTACGTAATTTGTGTGCAGTAAACTTAATGATTAACTAACCCTTTTAAATAAAAGTATCATGAATTCAAACATGGAAAAACCCTACGTAGTAGGTATTGACATAGGCGGAACGAATACCGTCTTTGGAATTGTAGACGCACGCGGAACTATTATTGCCAGCAGTTCAATCAAAACATCTGGTTACCCTACAGTAGAAGAATACGCTGATGAAGTGTGTAAAAGTCTGCTTCCATTGATTATTGCTAATGGTGGTGTTGATAAAATCAGAGGTATTGGTATCGGTGCTCCGAATGGCAACTACTACACGGGAACGATTGAATTTGCTCCGAACCTGCCTTGGAAGGGAATTCTTCCGTTGGCTGCCATGTTTGAAGAAAGACTGGGTATCCCCACTGCTTTGACAAACGACGCAAACGCTGCTGCTATCGGTGAAATGACTTACGGTGCTGCCCGTGGTATGAAAGACTTTATCATGATTACACTGGGTACTGGTGTGGGTAGCGGTATCGTTATCAACGGTCAGATGGTGTATGGTCATGACGGTTTTGCAGGTGAATTGGGACACGTTATCGCCCGTCGCGATGGTCGTCTTTGCGGTTGTGGCCGTAAGGGATGTCTGGAAACTTACTGTTCGGCTACCGGTGTAGCTCGCACAGCCCGTGAATTCCTTGCTGCCCGTACGGATGCTAGCTTGCTTCGTAACATTCCTGCAGAAAACATCACTTCAAAAGATGTGTATGATGCAGCTGTACAAGGTGATAAACTGGCACAGGAAATCTTTAACTTTACAGGTAACATCTTGGGTGAAGCACTGGCAGATGCTATTGCATTCTCCAGCCCTGAAG
>NZ_JBCOCI010000428.1:0-934 GCF_040929485.1 Phocaeicola sp. RTP21198st1_B8_RTP21198_201120
CCGTATCCATCCATATCTGTTGCCAAGACAAATATACCGTTTTCTACATCAGTAATGGTCAGTGGTGCAGTGGCGTGAGGAGTCAATACATAGGGGTCAACTTTCGCACTTGCATCACAGTTGCTATGGTAATTATACCATTTACTGTTACTTGTTAATCCATATACGATATTATCTTTAACATCTACTGTAGTTACACTTACAGGATGAGTATCATTTCCCACGTAAGTATAAAGGTTGCTATTCTTTGCAAAACTTGAGTCTACATAAAAGATGTTTTTTGTCATCGTGAGACTACCTTTATTATGTCTGAAATATGGATTGTTTCCTGCAATATTACTTACTGTATTATTAGATATTATTGCAGTAAGATTTCCTTCTGTAAAGTCTGTTTGTAATCCCCAATTCAATATTTGACCCACATAAGGTGTTTTACTGTATACTATATTATTGGTAAATGCAAATTTCTTGTATGGAGCCAAGTTTTTGGTTGTATATAGATGTATGAGAGCTTTGTTGTCTGCATTGACCATAATACGAGTTCTATTAATAATGATCGTATTGATACCATTCAAATTGTCTTTTGCTGTATCTTGATAAATTGGGTTTTTAACGTCGCTGATCTTACATTCATCTATGATCAAAGCTGTGAAATCAGTAGCACTTGAAGTATTCGAATTGTTGAAATATTGTCCATCAGTAGTGAAACTACTCATATCTAAATGAATATTCTTTATGAAGATATTTCCAGAGACTGTTTTCCAAACCCTACTAGGTTTAATGACAGGTTTAGAATCAGAATATTTCCCAATGATAATAATTGTATTATTAAGGTTTACAGGATTGATTGTTGTAAAATCATTATTTCCTGTTAAGAATAAGATTTTGACTTTCTTGGAATTATTGATATAGCTGTCAAGTTCTGGTTCTGTTC
>NZ_JBCOCI010000428.1:944-1215 GCF_040929485.1 Phocaeicola sp. RTP21198st1_B8_RTP21198_201120
CCGTGTTTCTGCTTCTCCAAGCTCTACCTGTATTTTTGCGATGGCAGCATATGCTCCTGAAGTTGCAAGAATAGATACGTCTTTGGTATTATCAGCGACGGCACGCGATAGAGTTTTTGCTGTTGCAGGAGCTTTTATTGTCAATGTTCCTTCATCGTTATCTGCGGACGGTTCAGACAAAGTCGCTTCCCAACCTTCGGGAGCGGTAATGATATAAGATTCTACGCCCTTCATGTGTACAATGAAATCTTTCGTAGATCCTGCTGCGGTT
>NZ_JBCOCI010000429.1:0-786 GCF_040929485.1 Phocaeicola sp. RTP21198st1_B8_RTP21198_201120
CATAATTACGGGGTGTCTCCGCCAATAATAAGGCAAGGCTATTCTCCACCTGACTGATCTGCTGCTGCAAATCGAGTACAGAACTCTGCACCTGATAATAAGCAGCTTCCATCTGCGACACAGCGGATTCGTTTGCCAGTCCGGCATTCATCAGAGCGCGGGTGGAGGCCACGGTTTCTTTCCATGCCGTCTCCGTCTGACGGGAAAGGTCGAGTTGCTCATCCAGCATCAGCAGGGTATAGTAAGTATTGGCTATGCCTGTTATCAACTGGGTACGGACAGCCTGACGATAATCCTCGCTTTGAGCATAAAGTGCTTTCGCCTGTTTTTTGGCATTGCGCATACGACCGAATACGTCCAGCTCCCAACTGGCAGTAACGGGCAATGAATAAGCCTGCGTAGCCTTGTGTGTATCAAAACTGCTCACCGTTCCCTGCGGGGAAAGGGCAAAAGCAGGCAGAAAAGCAAGTTTGGCAGACATCAGTGCCGCCTGTGCCTGTTCCACACGAAGCTGGGCGGACTGATAGTCGGTATTAGTCTGTAATCCCACTTCGATGAGGGATTGCAGATAAGGATCGGTGAAAAGTTCCCGCCAGTCCATATTACCCAGACTGGCAGTGTCCTCGGCCACCACTTCCTCCCCATAAAGATGGTCGGGGACGACAGTGGCGGGTTTGTATTTGGTATAGATGCCACAACCGCTCAACGACAGACTGATGGCAACTAATGTGATGATATTCTTCTTCATTCTTTCTTTCATTTAGTTACGTTCGCGTTCAACTTCAC
>NZ_JBCOCI010000429.1:830-1214 GCF_040929485.1 Phocaeicola sp. RTP21198st1_B8_RTP21198_201120
TTTCTTTCTCTAACAGCACCTGTACGTCTGCTTCCTCCTCCATCGGTTTGCGGATTTTCTCCTGCAAAAATTCAAAGATGATGTAGAAAACCGGAACGACAAAGAGCAATGCCAGTGTCCCGACAACCATACCGCCTACTACACCCGTACCCAGCGAACTGTTACCGTTGGCACCTGCACCGGAGGAGAACATCAGCGGAAGCATACCGAAGATCATCGTCAACACCGTCATCAGGATAGGACGCAAGCGGACTTGTGCGGCAGAGTAAGCAGATTCCACGATACCCATTCCTTTGCGACGGCGCTCTATGGCGTACTCTGTAATCAGAATTGCTGTCTTAGCCAACAAACCGATTAACATAATCACCCCTGTCTGCAGATAGA
>NZ_JBCOCI010000430.1:0-1213 GCF_040929485.1 Phocaeicola sp. RTP21198st1_B8_RTP21198_201120
TGTACGACCCGAGTGAAGGACAATATGAAAGCAAAGACTTGAAACTTCCTACTGTAAACGTAACTATTCAAAATACTATCTCGGCAAAAGCGTTGGATACATACAATCATGCGTTTGGTAGCACGTTAGGTGGTGAGAATTGTGCATTTGCCCGTAACCTTTGGGCTAGTAACTCCGGACGTAATCCTTCTATCGGTTGGAATGGCATATTCAATTTCGTTAATAATGTAGTATTCAATTGGGTGCACCGTTCTTCTGATGGTGGTGATTATACCGCTATGTTCAATATGATTAACAACTACTACAAACCGGGACCTGCTACTCCTAAGGATTCCAATGTAGGACATCGTATCTTGAATATGGGCGAGTATATGCCGACGGAAATATAATGGAAGGCTATCCTGAAATAACTAAAGACAACTGGAATGGCGGTATTCAGATTGAAACTCAACCGAACACTGACGGATATACTGAATACATGCGTAGCTATAAGCCGTTCGAGATGCCGTATATCAATATCATGGGGGCTAAAGATGCTTATGACTATGTATTGAAACATGTAGGTGCGAATATTCCTTGTCGTGATATTGTTGACGAACGTGTGATTGAAGAAGTAAGAACAGGTATTCCTTATTATGAAAAGAAACTTCCTAAAGACGCTTATGGTGACTTGACAGGTTTGTCTCCTAAGTCAATGGGGGAAGACGGACAGTTCAAGTATCGTCGTTTGCCGAAAGATTCTTATAAGCAGGGTATTATTACTGATGTTCGCCAGATGGGTGGTTATCCTGAATACAAAGGTACTCCTTATGTTGATACAGACAAAGATGGTATGCCGGACGAATGGGAAATTGCTAACGGATTAAATCCGAACGATCCGAGTGATGCCAATAAAGACTGTACTGGTGACGGATATACGAATATTGAAAAATATATCAACGGTATCAGCACAAAGCATAAAGTAGATTGGAGAGATATGAAGAACAACTACGATACATTGGCTGAAAAAGGAAAATTAATGTAATTATGAAAAAGATACTGATACTATCATTGCTTTTTATTTCCGGTTGGATGTCTGCGCAGGCAGTCGACTTAAATAAAGAGAATCGTGATCCTGAATATGTAAAGTCTATTGTCGGCCGATCACAAAAGATCGTTGATAAACTCGGACTTACAGATGCGAAAATAGCCGAAGATGTTCGCAATGTCATAG
>NZ_JBCOCI010000431.1:0-286 GCF_040929485.1 Phocaeicola sp. RTP21198st1_B8_RTP21198_201120
CAGTTGTTGTAAGTATACAATTCTAGTGCATCTTTTCCACGCATCGAAAAACTGTTTGCAATGCCAGAAGTCGAATCGACTCTAAAACCACCGACCGGATAGCCGCCCCTTGCTTTGCCACGTGTGAAATAGCTATATCGGTTTAAAATCTGCATAATAGTGCTTTTTCCCGTACCGATGTCGCCTCGTAACAATAGCCCTTTATTCGCGTCTAGCTTCCCGGATCGCCCCTCTGTTTATAAAAACAATTGATTCATTAATTTTTTATTCGAATCGACAATCGTAA
>NZ_JBCOCI010000431.1:296-1213 GCF_040929485.1 Phocaeicola sp. RTP21198st1_B8_RTP21198_201120
TCTTAAAGCCGGGGCAAACGTATTTGCAACACGCCTTAAACCATTCCGGGCGCTTTTCTACTTCTATCGGCTCGTCATAGTACGGTAGTCCGTATGATAGAATCGCCGCTATCGGTAGAGTCTGTTTGCTTCTTGTTTCCATATTCGCATTTATCGTTTTTTAGTTCGAATAACCCCGACCAATTATTAGCAATCGATTCATTTACGATTTGCTCCGCAATCACCGGATCATTCTTGCTCAATTTTACCAGTTTGTTATAACACGCTTTTAGTGACTTTTCCGATTTGTAATTTTGCCGCCTGTCTTTCTTGTATTCAAGCCAGAGCGAAAACGCTTCTAAAAACTCGTCAGATATAAAATCAAAATCTCCATGAGAGACTTTAGAGAGTATATTTCTGTTTGGTTTCTGTTTTAGTTTATTATAGTCTGTACTATCCCCTGTATCATTGGCTGTCTTATCTACTGTATCATTGGCTGTCTGATTGGCTCCCTTATTGGCTGTTTGATTGGCTGCAAAATTTACAGTAGTAGTTACAGTGGTTTTAAATTCCTTCACGAAAGAATAAGAGCTTATAATACGTTTGTTCTTACCAGATTTATAATAAATCAATCCTGCATTTATTAAAGACTCACGGGCTTTTATTAGTGTTTTCTCATTCACGTTAAGCGCAAAACAAAGTTCAATGTTCGAGCAATCGAAAACGTCCCTCCAATCTTCGCCGTTACAAATAGCCACTAATTCGTAAAAAAGGGCTTGTTCGGTGGCGGTAAATCTGAAACGTCGTCGCGCTTTTCGCATCTTTTCGGTTAGCGTATATCCGTCTATATTCATCACACTTATAAAGTCTATCGAGCGACATAATAACTACAAATCCTTATCCCGATCGCCCGCCCTACTTTCAGGACGGAACAATAG
>NZ_JBCOCI010000432.1:0-1213 GCF_040929485.1 Phocaeicola sp. RTP21198st1_B8_RTP21198_201120
ACCAACTTTATTAAACTGGAAGTGGAACGGCCTATGCAAAATGTTCCTGCTGCAATCTTTCAGATTAATATAGAATAAGAATAAAGTGATAAATAAAAGTTTGCATTAACCATTATTTTAATAACATGAAAAAGAATTACTATCTATGGATCTTGCTGATTATCGTTCAGGTATTTGTGATACAGAACACTTATGCTCAGCAAGGGATGATTACAGGAATTGTGAAGGATGTAAATGGAGAACCTATAATTGGTGCCAGTGTAAAGGTACAGGGCACAACAGTAGGTACAATTACGGATTTGGACGGAAAGTTTTCTGTGAAAGCATCTTCTGGTGCGGTTCTGCAGGTATCTTACATTGGCTATGTGACGGAAAAGATTCAGGTGGGTAACCGCACTGGACTGACTATTACATTGAAAGAAGACTCGCATTTGGTGGATGAGGTGGTAGTGGTAGGTTATGGTACTCAAAAGAAAGTCAATTTGACAGGTTCCGTTGAAGCGGTTAGCGGTAAGGATTTAGCAAAACGCCCTGTTATGAATACGATGTCTGCACTTCAAGGAATGGCATCCGGAGTAACGGTGACTTCAACTTCCGGACAGCCGGGTAAGGAGGATGAATCTATTATGATTCGTGGTATCGGAACACTCAATAATAGCAATCCTCTGGTGCTTATTGATGGTGTTGCCAGTTCTGTAAATGCCGTCAACCCGCAAGATATTGAGAGTATTTCAATTTTGAAAGATGCATCTTCTGCCGCAATTTACGGCTCACGTGCTGCAAACGGTGTGGTATTAATAACTACCAAACGTGCGGAGGAGGGTAAACTCAGAATTAGTTTTAATAGTAATGTCGGGTTGCAAAAGATGACGGAACAGCCTAAATTTTTGGGAGCTATTGATTATATGGAACTGTATGACTTAGCTAATTCTAATGATACCCGTAATATGAATACGGGTGCGGCAGGCGGAGTAATATATGGTGAAGATTATATTGCGAATTATAAGGCGAAGATGAATCAGGATCCTTATAATTATCCGAATACCGATTGGCAGGCTATTACTTATAAAGAACCGGCAATACAACACATGCATAATTTAACATTGAGTGGAGGAACAGAGAAACTTAGAGCATTGGCTTCTTTAAATTACACAGACCAAGAAGGGGTTTTCCCGGATACTTATATGAAACGTTACAGTGTGCGTGTCAATAC
>NZ_JBCOCI010000433.1:0-303 GCF_040929485.1 Phocaeicola sp. RTP21198st1_B8_RTP21198_201120
ACGGGGTACCTTATATGCCTGATAAGACACCGTCGACAGTGATCGGAGGTTTTACACGGGATATTTTCCAAGCCTACAATTTGCAGGATATTCAGAATATAACGGTTTTGAAAGGAGCGGAGGCCGCTATGTATGGTTCGATGGGTTCAAATGGAGTTATTCTGATTCAGACTGATGGTGCCACATCCAATGACTTGGAAACGAAGATCAGCTATTACGGTTCATTTGGAGTGAACTGGAATGATAAACGGATGCCGTTGCTGGGTTTGGACGATTATAAGTCTTATTTGTCGGATGTAGGTC
>NZ_JBCOCI010000433.1:329-1211 GCF_040929485.1 Phocaeicola sp. RTP21198st1_B8_RTP21198_201120
ATATTTATATAACAATAATACGGACTGGCAGGATTTGATCTACAAAAACAGTACTTCTACCGATCATTTATTTCGTGTGGAAGGTGGTGACAATATTGCCAAATATGATCTTTCATTAGGATATAGCCGTGAAAATGGGCTGATAGATAATACAAGTATGGAGCGTTTTCATACCCAGCTCAATACAAATATTCTGGTAAGTCAGAAAGTGAATATCTTTGCAAGCTTGGGACTGGCTTATATGAACGGGCATTTCCAGGAACAAGGCATGAGTATGGCGACCAACCCTGTTCTTGCTGCATATTTCCGTTCCCCTTTGTTAAGTCCTTATGATAAAGACCGGGATGGCAATATCCTTTCCACTTATTCCTCTTATCGCTATGGTAACAGTAGAACTGCTGCCTATGGAGTCAGCAACCCGTTGGCATTAATTAATACTTTGGATGCCCACAATCGCCAGTATGATTTGAATATGAAGGCCGGTATCTCTTATAAGCCTTTTCTGGGATTTACCGTAAGTGGTATTGTCGGCTTATATTATAACTTTAATAATGAGCATCTTTTCATTCCTGGACAGAGTGATCCGACAATCTTGCCCGTGGTCGATATGTATGACACAAGGAATAATGCTGTGAAAGAAGGAGAGGCCGAGACCACGAACTTTTTTCTAAACCTGAACGGAAATTATCAAAAGACTTTCAATTATATCCATAAACTGAATGCAATTGCTGGTTGGCAGATGTTGACGACAAAAAATGAATATGACGCAGGTGAAGGACGTAACACAGGTAATGACTTCTACCAGACTTTGGGAAGTGTTCAGGCTATCGGACGTCGTTTTCTGGGATATACGAATAATTGGAACTGGATGAACTTTTATGC
>NZ_JBCOCI010000434.1:0-474 GCF_040929485.1 Phocaeicola sp. RTP21198st1_B8_RTP21198_201120
TTTGGCAACCGTGCTATTTTCTGCAACTTGCGGCGCTATGCTGTCAAATAACTCTCTTACGACAAAAGTAGTATAAAAATCTGAAATGCAAAAGGGATGAGCGTGTTTTTATAATTATGAGAGTGTGCGTGTGATAACGCTGTACGAGCCTGACCGATAAAAATCGAACTTAGCAGAGTATCATAAAAGAATGGGTATCTTGAATGTGATACCCATCATTAAAAACATTTTGCTTACTAAATTCAATCTAACCCTTTTTCATGTAACCATTTCGAGAGATGGTCGGCTACTGCAATGTTGTTCAGGTCGGAAAAAGGAAAATGCGTATTGCCATGCAAGCCCACTTCGGGCAAATGAATAACCGTCACATCTCCACCAAGGTCATTCAGCATCTTTGCCCATTTGCGCATGAGGTGCAAACGGCGTGTCCATTCATATAATTCGGGGTGCTCATTTGTTTTCGGCAAATTATCA
>NZ_JBCOCI010000434.1:484-1209 GCF_040929485.1 Phocaeicola sp. RTP21198st1_B8_RTP21198_201120
GGGAAGCGTCAGCCAGCCAACGCCACCACCCTGTGAATGAGTTACAAGGATAGCGGTTCCAATTTTATCGAACAAAGCGGCATAAGCATCAGAGAATACATTGAGGTCGATAGATCCTATGGTGGGAGTCATTTGGCGAAAGTATTGATTAAGAACCTCTTTGTTGTGACTGAATTGCACGCCCTCGAAATAATCGGGATATATCCCCACACGGAAACGGTTAAACCATTCTTCTTCATCAAAGACAGGAGATATAGTGACGGTTTCCGTGCTACGTCCCGCATTGCCACGCCGAGGTTGGTCGACAAGATAAGTGGAGAAGCCACGCCGTAGAAAGATGTTCTGAAATCCCTCTCGTCCGTCGGGCGTAGTTTCCCACGTTTTGGAGAACTGACCTACACCATGTGCAAAGACAAGCGGATATTTCCGTGCATCGACTGGCTTTTGATAGAACACGTAGGCATGGTCGCCGTGATAGTTATGCCCCAATGAATCGGTCAATACCGTTCCGCCTACGGCAAAACTGCCTTGTTCCTCTATCCTTATGACATCCTTATTGTAAGTATGGCAACCCGACAACAAAGCGATAGCCACCATATAAAAAATAAACGTTCTCATACTTCTGCTATTTATTTCTGAATCTTAGATTCCTGCAAAGCATCGTAACGGCTACCGACAACCGGAATAGCTGCTACCGCCTTTTCCAATTCCGCCATTTCTTCCGC
>NZ_JBCOCI010000435.1:0-1208 GCF_040929485.1 Phocaeicola sp. RTP21198st1_B8_RTP21198_201120
AGTATACCTTGATGCTGGTTTTCATACCCGTTGCCAGTGTAATGATGCCATGCATCAGACCACCTAAGTACATATATTTTTTATCTTTATATTCCATAATTCTCATTTATCAAAAGTGGAAGCCGAAAGCTACGCAGCATGCCATTAATAATAGATTTACCATAGAAATTGGAACCAGGTATTTCCATTCCAGATTCAAGATCTGGTCGATACGCAAGCGTGGGAAAGTCCATTTGATCCACATCAGAAGGAATACCACAAAGAATGCTTTGGCGAAGAACCAGATAAAGCCCGGAATATAATCCATTACAGCATTAAATCCATCCAAACCAACAATGTGCAGCGGCATCCATCCTCCCAGGAAGATGGTGGCGGCAACACTGGCTACGATAAACAGATTCAAGTATTCTGCCAGATAGAAGAAACCGAAACCCATACCGGAGTATTCTGTATGATATCCGGCTGTCAGCTCACTTTCCGCTTCGGGAAGGTCGAACGGGCCACGGTTACATTCTGCATTTCCGGCAATCAGATAGATGATGAAAGCAATGACCGCAGGAATATGTCCCTTGAAGATGAACCAACCATCAGCTTGTCCTTCTACGATTTCAGAAAATTGCATGGTTCCCGTCAGCACTACCATTGTCATGATACTCATACCAACAGAAAGTTCATAACTGATAATCTGTGCACCGCTTCGCATGGCACCGATCAAAGAGAATTTGTTGTTACTACCCCAACCGGCCAGCAAGATACCGACAACTCCAATGCTGGAAGCTGCCAACAGGAAGAACACGCCCACATTAAAGTCCAGAATCGCCGCACCTTTATTAAAAGGAATACAAGCGAGTCAGGAATGAAGAGATAATCACCATGAATGGAGCAAGATTGTAAAGGAAATGGTCGGCACCCTTCGGCATGAAGATTTCTTTGGTCAGCATTTTGAGCACGTCGCAGACCACTTGGATAGAACCCCATTTACCAACACGGTTCGGTCCAAGACGACACTGGAAAAAACCGCAGACCTTACGCTCCATGTAGATCAATATGATAGCCAGGATGGCATACAGTGCTACGAGGCACACGCCGACAGCTACACATTCTATAAAGATGGCTAATCCCTCCGGCATAATGGAGAGCAGTAGCTCATGTATCCAGTTTGTTACTATACTAAAGTCGAACATATATTTTTAATAATTAAGTATTAT
>NZ_JBCOCI010000436.1:0-1207 GCF_040929485.1 Phocaeicola sp. RTP21198st1_B8_RTP21198_201120
GAGCAGTAGACTGGAAAGCAGAAGTTTGGGTGAATGATGTAAAAGTAGGCGAACACACAGGCGGATTTACTCCTTTCTATTTCGATATTACTTCTGTACTTAATAAAGGAAATAATGACCTGGTGGTAAAAGTATGGGACCCTTCAGATCGTGGCGAACAACCCAGAGGAAAGCAAATAGCAAATCCTCATGGCATTTGGTACACTCCGGTTACAGGTATCTGGCAAACAGTGTGGTTGGAACCGGTAGCAACACAATACATCACTAATCTGAAAACTACTCCCGATATTGACAACAATTCTGTTAAGGTAGAAGTTGCTGCCAATACGACCTCCGCAGACAAAGTGGAAGTAAAAGTATTCGATGGCAAAAACCTTGTAGCCAAAGGCGCAGCGCTGAACGGAGTACCTGTTGAACTGGCAATGCCTGCTAATGCTAAACTGTGGTCTCCGGACTCTCCTTTCCTCTACAATATGGAAGTGACTCTGTATAAAGACGGAAAAGCAATAGACCAGGTAAAGAGTTATACGGCTATGCGCAAATTTTCTATCCGCAAGGGTCAGAATGGCATCACTCGCCTGCAATTGAACAACAAAGACTATTTCCAGTTCGGTCCGCTCGACCAGGGATGGTGGCCTGACGGTTTATATACTGCACCGACAGATGAAGCATTGGTTTATGACTTGAAGAAGACGAAAGACTTCGGCTACAACATGGTACGTAAGCACGTCAAAGTAGAACCTGCACGCTGGTACACTCATTGCGACCAATTAGGATTGATCGTATGGCAGGATATGCCGAACGGTGGTCCTAGCCCACAGTGGCAGGCACGCAATTATTTCAACGGTACGGAAGTGATTCGTTCTGCTGCTTCCGAAGCTAACTACCGCAAAGAGTGGAAAGAAATCATCGACTGTCTGTATTCTTATCCGAGTATCGCCGTATGGGTTCCTTTCAATGAAGCATGGGGACAATTCAAGACTCCGGAAATCGTAGCATGGACCAAAGAATACGATCCTAGCCGCCTGGTGAATCCTGCCAGTGGTGGTAATCACTATACTTGTGGCGATATTCTCGACCTTCACCACTATCCGGGCCCAAACATGTTCCTTTATGATCCGAGACGCGCTACCGTATTGGGTGAATATGGAGGTATCGGCTTGGTAGTAGAAGGAAACACTTGGGTGAATGACAAGAAAAACTGGGG
>NZ_JBCOCI010000437.1:0-1204 GCF_040929485.1 Phocaeicola sp. RTP21198st1_B8_RTP21198_201120
TGATAATAGTAGCGGAACTGGTTCTCGTTTGTGCCGTCATCCTTGTAATTGCCTGTGACGTTTGTATAAGCATAATTCATGTTCACATTATTATTGTCATTACTGTATACATGGTGATAATCAATCAGCAAGTAATCAGAAATATGTTCTTTTTGCTTTTCTGTAGCATAATCCATGTCTTGCGGCATGATGAATTTAATGGCTAAGTCACCTTTATTCAGAGCTTTACCAATGACGGTTTCTTCTTTGTCATACATGTGTACGGCACTCTCATCCCACGTGTAATTCTTGTTCGCGTTCCACTCTGTAGTGAACGATTCATGAAATCTGGGGTCCAATGTTCCGTCTTTCTGTGCATACAAACTCAATAAATGCTGCGTGGGCATAAAGATACCGGTAATTGAGCCTTCCCAGGTAAGGCGTGTTTCCTGATTGTCTTCACGTGCACCGAATTTATTGATATTACATAAGAAATACTCATCGTTGCGATTTAGCTTGTAATTTCCGTTGCTTGATCCGTGACCGTCTGCTCCTGCATACCAGCGATGTTTCCAGAGAGCTTCTTTGTTTTCCCAGTTATTGCTTTCTTTAAACACTTCGCTATACGATGGATACATATACGTATTGTATTTTCCACCGCCAGTTTCGCAATCGGTAATCAATTTCTTGGCTGCATCCAGAGCTTCCTGCAAATATTCGGTGCTTCCATATTCGTACGTCTGCAAGCAGGCTTTAGCCAGAAAACCGAGAGCGGCTTTCTTCGTCGGGGTGGTAGTCGTTGCATGCGTGCCTGTTGGTAACCATTCGGATGCAAATCTTAAATCGGGCAGAATAACCTCCTGATAGATAGTCATCGGATCGGTGCGGGTGGGGGAGTAGGTCAGTGTTTCCGTCACTACGGGTTCTGTGAGCATCGTCACTGCTCCGAATTGTTCCACTGCATTGAAATAATACACAGCTCTAAGAAAACGGGCTTCCGCAATCTTGGCATTCCGTTCCTCTTCCGTGGTGTAAGGAGGTTTGTCTCCTAATGCGATAGCTTCGTTACAGGCTCCCACACCGTCGTACGTCCCGTTCCACCAATTATTGGTGTAAGTCGTATTGGGCGATGTTCCTGCGAAAAACCAGAACCACTGTGTGTAACTGGTTGATTCGTTGGCTTTATATGTCCAAAGATCGGTGTCACCTTCAGTCAGTGACATCC
>NZ_JBCOCI010000438.1:0-1201 GCF_040929485.1 Phocaeicola sp. RTP21198st1_B8_RTP21198_201120
GGCATCAATGAACAAGATACAGCCATAATGCTCCGCAAAATTGGCGTGAACTCACTGGACGAACTGATTAATCAGACAATTCCCGCCAATATACGGCTGAAAGAGCCGCTTGCATTGACTAGTCCACTGACGGAATACGAATTTGGAAAACACATCGCTGAACTGGCAGCTAAAAACAAACTATATACCACATATATCGGTTTGGGATGGTACAACACGATCACTCCGGCCGTTATCCAGCGGAATGTATTCGAAAACCCAGTATGGTATACTTCTTACACTCCGTACCAGACAGAGGTATCGCAAGGACGTCTGGAAGCATTGATGAATTTCCAGACAGCCGTATGTGATCTTACTGCCATGCCACTCGCCAACTGCTCACTTCTGGACGAAGCAACTGCCGCCGCCGAAGCCGTAAGCATGATGTATGCCTTACGCTCCCGCGCGCAACAGAAAGCCAATGCGAACGTAGTCTTCGTAGACGAGAATATTTTTCCGCAGACATTAGCTGTCATGACTACACGTGCCGTACCTCAAGGCATCGAACTACGTGTAGGTAAATATAAAGATTTTGAACCTTCACCGGAAGTGTTTGCCTGTATTCTGCAATATCCGAACTCACATGGAAACGTAGAGGACTATTCTGAATTTACCGAAAAAGCACATGCCGCAGACTGCAAAGTAGCTGTTGCCGCTGATATTTTAAGTCTCGCCCTGCTAACTCCTCCGGGAGAATGGGGAGCAGATATTGTATTCGGAACCACACAACGCTTGGGTACCCCAATGTTCTATGGCGGTCCATCGGCTGCTTTCTTTGCTACCAAAGACGAATACAAACGGAATATGCCGGGACGAATCATCGGATGGTCTAAAGACAAATATGGCAAACTCTGCTACCGAATGGCTTTACAGACACGTGAACAACATATCAAACGGGAAAAAGCAACTTCAAATATCTGTACCGCACAAGCATTATTAGCTACTATGGCAGGCTTTTACGCCGTTTATCACGGTCAGGAGGGTATCACTACAATTGCATCACGTATACACAGCATTACTGTATTTCTTGAAAAGCAATTAAAGAAATGCGGATATACACAAGTCAACGCTCAATACTTTGACACCTTACGTTTCGAATTGCCCGAACACGTTTCGGCACAGCAAATCCGCACGATAGCACTTACCAAAGAAGTTAATCTGC
>NZ_JBCOCI010000439.1:0-1201 GCF_040929485.1 Phocaeicola sp. RTP21198st1_B8_RTP21198_201120
TTTACAACTCGGCACAGTCCACTATTGCCAATGGTGCACACAACACATTGATTCCGGGAGACTTGTACTACATCGATTATAATGGAGACGGTATGATTGATGCTAAGGATATGGTTCCGATGAAAAACCTGAACTATCCGACCACTACCCTCGGATTTACATTGGGAGGTTCTTACAAAGGAATCGGATTCAATATGTTGTGGTACAGTGCTATGGATGTTTATAAAGAAGCAATACCATCTTACTTATGGGATTTCCCGGAAGGTAATATCAAGGCTCAACCGAATACATTGAATACATGGACAGCCGATGCTCCGATTCAAAGCGGTCCGGTTCGCCCCAGTATTCATGTTCAGAGAAGTTATAATTCGGTAGCCAGTACATACACATATACCAACCATGCTTATCTTCGTTTGAAGAACCTGGAAGTGAATTATCAGATTCCGAAACGTTGGTTGCAGCCTTTACGTCTGACAAAATTGCAAGTATATGTCAACGGCAGCAATTTGCTGACGTTCTCGAAAGGTGATTCCCGCCGTGACCCCGAACATTCGGGACAGAATGTTTATCCGATGGTGAGACGTTATAACATTGGTTTTAGATTAGGATTATGAGACACTTTAAATTTACTGATATGAGAAGACATAAGTTGAATTGGATATGGATCATTCTGTTGGGTCTGTTTGTAGGAAGCTGTGAGGACTATCTGGACCGCTCTCCCGATGACGGACTTTCCGAAGATGATGTTTATAAAGATTATAGCAGTTTGTTAGGGTTCATGGACCGTATCTTTCAAAATGGTGATATACTAATCTTTACACATGGTATCAACTCTTATTCGAATACATACGTAACGGTAGGCAATTTGAAGTAAAAGTGATGGAGCGAATTTCAAAAGTGCTATTTCTCGTGCTTATACCGGACTTCGTATCGTGAACCGTGTAATTAGTGGAGTAGATCAAGTGAAATCCATCACAGACGACCAAAGGAGAAAACTGTTGGGACAGGCTCATTTCCTGCGTGCCTACTTCTATTTTGAGATTATCAAACGATATGGCGGAATGCCCATCTTTGACCAGCTTTGGGGAGCATCGGACGACTTTGACTTTCCCCGTAAAACTTATCAGGAATCCAATGCTTGGATGCAGACTGACTTGGATAAAGCCATTGAATATTTACCTATAAGCTGGCCTGACGAGGA
>NZ_JBCOCI010000440.1:0-636 GCF_040929485.1 Phocaeicola sp. RTP21198st1_B8_RTP21198_201120
GGTTTAATCACTACATTGCTCGAAATGTGCTTCTCTAATGTAGAAGGCGGTTTGGAAATCAGCCTCGACAAGATGAAGGAAGAAGATATCGTCAAGATTCTGTTTGCAGAAAACCCGGGTATTGTTATCCAGATCAGCGACAAGCATAAGGATGAAGTGAAGAAGATTCTGGAAGACGCCGGCGTAGGCTATATAAAGCTGGGTAAACCGACTGACGAACGCCACATTTTGGTATCTAAAGACGGTGCTACTTACCAATTCGGTATCGATTATATGCGTGATGTCTGGTATTCTTCTTCTTACCTGCTCGACCGCAAACAATCTATGAACGGTTGCGCAAAAGCACGTTTCGAAAACTATAAGATGCAACCTGTTGAATTCGCTTTCATGCCGGAATTCAAAGGTAAGCTTTCTCAATACGGTATCACTCCGGATCGTCGTACCCCAAGCGGTATTCGCGCGGCTATCATCCGTGAGAAGGGTACAAACGGTGAGCGCGAAATGGCTTACTCACTCTACCTAGCCGGTTTCGACGTAAAAGACGTTACGATGACCGACCTCATCAGCGGACGCGAAACCCTGGAAGACGTAAACATGATCGTTTACTGCGGTGGTTTCTCTAATTCTGACGTACTG
>NZ_JBCOCI010000440.1:646-1201 GCF_040929485.1 Phocaeicola sp. RTP21198st1_B8_RTP21198_201120
TAATCAACCCTGAACATAAGGAAAAAGGCAAGATGCTACACAATGACTCCCATAAATTCGAGTCTACTTTCGTCGGCCTGACTATCCCGACAAACCGCAGTGTGATGTTCGGTTCACTAAGCGGAAGTAAATTGGGTATCTGGGTAGCACACGGAGAAGGTAAGTTCTCACTGCCATACGATGAAGACAAATACAATGTAGTGGCGAAATACAGCTACGATGAGTACCCGGGCAACCCAAACGGTTCAGACTACTCCATCGCAGGACTTGCCAGTGCAGACGGACGTCATTTGGCGATGATGCCCCACTTGGAACGTGCCATCTTCCCATGGCAAAACGGTTGTTATCCGGCAGACCGCAAGAACAGCGATCAGGTTACTCCATGGATAGAAGCGTTTGTCAACGCTCGCAAATGGGTGGAAGCTAAAATGAAATAAATCATTCCTATATTTACAGAGGCTGGTACATTTTAAAGTGCCAGCCTCTTGTTTTACACAACTTTTCGTTTTAGCGAAAGTCCCTTTACAGATAACAAAATTCCGAAAACAAACAATA
>NZ_JBCOCI010000441.1:0-1199 GCF_040929485.1 Phocaeicola sp. RTP21198st1_B8_RTP21198_201120
CCGTAGCGGCGTGGAAAAGTGGCGGGATTCCGTTCCTTGTCCACCGCCCCTTTCAAATCCTTATGGGCAGGTGTGGGAGCATGCATCCGTTCTGATACGGATTCTTGGATTATCGGTCTGTGGAAGTGTAAAAATATCAATCCGTTAATGGAGACAAGGAAGAAAAAACATAAGGCGTACACGGCTACCTGCACGTTCTCCATTTGCAGAAGTGTAGAAGTGGCAATCCGTTAATGGAGACGATGAAAAAAAACAATAAGGCATATACGGCTACCTGCCATTCTCCATTTGCAGAAGTGTAGAAGTAGCAATCCGTTAATGGAGACAATGAAGAAAAACCATAAGTCATACACGGCTACCTGCACGTTCTCCATTTGCAGAAGTGTAGAAGTAGCAATCCATCAATGGAGACAAGAAAAAGAAACCATAAGTCATACACGGCTACCTGTCATTCTCCATTTGCAGAAGTGTAGAAGTAGCAATCCGTTAATGGAGACGATGAAAAAAACAATGAACTATATACGGCTACATGTCCATTTCTCCATTTGCAGAAGTGTAGAAGTAGCAATCCATTAATGGAGATAATGCAGAAAACCATGAAGCATATACGGCTACATGTCCATTTCTCCATTTGCAGAAGTGTAGAAGTAGCAATCCATTAATGGAGATAATGTAGAAAAACCATGAAGCATATACGGCTCACTGCCGCTCTCCATTTGCAGAAGTGTAGAAGTATCAATCCATCAATGGAGACAAGGAAAAGAAACCATAAGACATACACGGTTACATGCACATTCTTCATTTGCAGAAGTGTAGAAGTAGCAATCCGTTAATGGAGACAATGAAGAAAAACAATAAGGCGTATACGGCTACCTGTCATTCTCCATTTGCAGATGTGTAAAAATAACAATCCATTAATGGAGAATAGGGTATGGAAAGGGCAGATTTCCAGTACATACGTCTCCCTTATTCCTGAATTATGGGCGTAAGTCACATGATTCAGGAGAGATAGCCACCTTTTTATGGGGAGAGCAGCCGGCAAATGCCTGATGGAAATGACCCGAAAATCACAGGAGAATAACCGTACAATAGGCTGATACACAATTCCTATTGGAGAATGTTGTCCCCATTAGGGGACAGCAAGTTGTGTTTTCGTTTAACGAAAACAGGACGGTTTAACGGAGAATACACCGATAAAC
>NZ_JBCOCI010000442.1:0-1198 GCF_040929485.1 Phocaeicola sp. RTP21198st1_B8_RTP21198_201120
CTCCCATCCATTCTGGAACGCTAATGTGAAGCCCTCTGCTGCTTTATACTGCATTCCGGTAACAGTAGTATTGTTTTTTGCATTGAAAGATGCCTTATTCTGATTCCATACTGCCGGAGTCCACCATTCACCATTCTTCCAATTTTCATCATTTGCCTTGGCAAACGGCTGCTTGTAGTTTTGAAGGTAAAGCACTGTTACATCACCCTTTGAGTTAGGATTAAACATTGCACTACCTGTCATTGTATATCCATGAATAGTTACAGTCACATTACCTGTCTTATAATCTGCAGGAGTTGTCGCAACAATAGTAGACTCATCCACCAGTTCAAATTCAGCCGGTGTTCCATTGAAGCTGACAGAAATATCAGATGGATCCGTACCAAAGTTCTCACCTGTTATAGTGACCTTGTCTCCCGTATCGGCTACCCCTTCACCGTCTTCACTATCAGAAGTCACTGTAATGACACGCGGTGTAGGCAGTACTGTATAATGACCGATATTCTCCACCTTTTTATTATAAATCTGTAAAGACAGATTGCCTGTTACTGCAGTTTCCGGCACTTCCACTACCAAACGGTTATTTTTGCAATCGAGCACTTTATTGGATTGGGCTTCACCGAAGAAAACTTTCACTGCTTCAGCACGGTCACCAAAATCGGTTCCCGTAATAACTACCTGTGTAGTGACATATCCGTCCGTAGGATAAATGCTCTCCACTACTGGCACGGGATAATCATAAACTCTATACTTGGGGTCTTGCTCACAACCGGAGAAAAGTGCGGAAACACAAGCAAGTATTGCCAAGTGAAATGTATATTTGAATAAAAACTTCATATAATCTATGGTATTATACGTTAAACGATTGAATGATTAATATCCCGGATTTTGTACCAGATTTGAATTCAGGTTGATTTGATTTCTTGGAATCGCCCACAAATAATCTCCCTTAGTAAATGCACAGTCGGATGATTTGAGGAGCACTACACAAGGTAATTTGCCTTTACCTGTTTCCACTTCTTCCGTCCCCTTCGTAAAGATAGCCGAATTGAAAGCACTGGTAGCGTTCCCGTTTTCGTCTACAAATGCTGTCGGATAGCTGGCATTACCTACTACCGCACCGCAACGAGACTCATTCAGATTCTTCTCCGCAATGCCCCAACGTTTCAGGTCGTCACAACGGAAACCTTCCATATAG
>NZ_JBCOCI010000443.1:0-1194 GCF_040929485.1 Phocaeicola sp. RTP21198st1_B8_RTP21198_201120
TTTCTTACCCTTAGCAGGAGCAGCAGCTTGTCCTGGTTTCGGACGCTTAGCACCATACTTAGAACGTCTTTGAGTACGACCAGCAACACCTGCTGTATCAAGTGTACCACGTACAATGTGATAACGCACACCCGGAAGGTCTTTTACACGACCACCACGTACCAAAACGATTGAGTGTTCCTGCAAGTTGTGTCCTTCTCCCGGAATGTATGAGTTCACCTCTTTTTGGTTAGTCAAACGTACACGAGCTACTTTACGCATTGCAGAGTTCGGCTTCTTCGGAGTAGTAGTGTATACTCTCACGCAAACGCCACGTCTTTGAGGACATGAATCCAAGGCTGGAGATTTACTTTTCTCCACCAGCACTTCGCGTCCTTTTCTTACTAATTGCTGAATTGTAGGCATTTTAATTGTTTTTTGATTTATATTATTGTTATATTAATTTCGTAACTATACATTTTGGGCTGCAAAAATACGAATAATATTTGAATATTCAATGCACTACAACTTTTTTTTCTTTTTTAATGTTTTTATATCATCCTCACGCTTCGCCTTTTACACCCGTCAAAGGAGAAATAGGGGGTTCATCCGAAGTACGAATCGGACCGAATACGCGCTCATACTTTGCTATATTATCTTCTAATGCCCGCAGCAGACGTTTTGCGTGCTCCGGAGCCACAATAATACGAGATTGCACACCAGCCTTCGGTATGCCCGGCATTACGCGCACGAAGTCAAGGATGAATTCAGAACTCGAATGAGTAATAATAGCAAGATTAGCATAAGTTCCCTGTGCAACCTCTTCTCTCAATTCAATCTGTAATTGTCCGTTGTTATTTTGTTCTTCCATATTTAATATGATTAAAAAGTTATCCTGCAAAATAACACATTTTTCCTGAAACTAATGGTAATACACGCGAGTAAAAAAGAAATAAAAAAAGGAGCAATTGCCCAATCAGGCAACTGCTCCTTTTCATATAGTCAATTGAATTGTATTTATTCTACTTCATTGTAGTCAAGTACTGTTTTCTTGTTAGCCAAGATACGGTCATACTCTTCTTTTGATCCAACGATGAGCTTTTCGAACTCGCGCTGTCCGGTACCGGCAGGAATCAAGTGACCACAGATCACATTTTCCTTCATACCTTCAAGCTTATCGATCTTACCGTTAATAGCAGCTTCATTCAAGACTTT
>NZ_JBCOCI010000444.1:0-902 GCF_040929485.1 Phocaeicola sp. RTP21198st1_B8_RTP21198_201120
GATAGCGGATTCATTGCCGGTTTGTTGGCTAACTCTTCTCCTTTGATATTGGTGATAGAACCTGTCAAGTCTCTTTTCTTTGCACTACCGTATCCGATAACGACTGTTTCGGCTAGTACTTGTGAATCTTCTTTTAAAGTGACATTGATGACATTCTGTGCCCCCACCTTAATGGTTTGCGAAGTCATCCCCACGTATGAAAATACCAATACGTCCTCCGGAGTGACAGAGATTGAATATTTACCGTCCATGTCTGTGATGGTTCCGGTGGAAGTTCCTTGTACGAGTACCGATGCGCCGATCAATGGTTCATTGGCAGCGTCCGTCACTGTTCCTGTCACCGTCTTTGTCTGTGCAAAGGCTGATGCAGAGGCCAGTAGCAGGCAAACAAGCGTCATGATGCTCCTTGACCTGATGGCTTTTTTCTGAAGATGTTGTAAAAGTCTAGTCCTCATTGCATTAAATTTTTCCATTTGTTATTATTTAGGTTGAAGTCTTTTTTCTGCCGTCTTTTGGCAAGAGTAACAAAGGAAACAAACGAAATTCAAAAAAGATTTTGGAAAAAAGAGGGAATGGTTGATTTTAACACTAAAAGAGAGGTGACTGTTGAAAAAAGTCAGGCACGAACCGGTGTTGTTCGTGCCTGAATAATGGGATGAGGATTACCCGTTGGGGGAGGTATATCCTATATATACGCTGTTCGTTTTATGATTTCCTGTTTTAAAACATCTGTTCCGCAGTGGTCATACATTGAGCGACATCTTCTTTGCTGCCATTGAAAGGACCTGATTTCTCTATTTTTAAAGTTGACATGGCTGCTGCAAAACGTCCGGCTTCTTCGATGCCGACACCCGATACCCGTTGGTATAGATACCCGATGGTGTAAGTGTCTCCACACCCTG
>NZ_JBCOCI010000444.1:912-1187 GCF_040929485.1 Phocaeicola sp. RTP21198st1_B8_RTP21198_201120
TTATATGCCGGAATACGATAGAAGTCTTTTCCGTCGAAAATAAGTGATCCCATGCTTCCCAAGGTGACAAGCACTTCTTTCACGCCCCATTCATATAATTGACGGGCAGCTTCATGTGGATCGGAAAGACCTGTCAGCACTTCCATCTCGTGCTCGTTGACTTTCAGGAAATGGATATATTGCAGAGCCTCCCGCTTATCTGTCCAATCCACCGGATAGACGTGGGTGTCACGCGCTTCACGTAAATAGCCTTGCGAGTCTACTGCAATCAACCC
>NZ_JBCOCI010000445.1:0-1185 GCF_040929485.1 Phocaeicola sp. RTP21198st1_B8_RTP21198_201120
CCCTCTATGAATACAGTTCAATGGGAAGAAAAACATTCGATCAATTGGAGAGAAAAGCTGATTCCCACACAGCTATATTGTTTGCCCATACCAAGCATCCGTTAATCAACCAGTTAATTTAGAGAATATGAGAGATATAATATTTACATTCTTCAATTATTTCGTATTCTTTTATACGAGTATGCTGGCGATATTCTTCGTCACATTCGCCTTCCTCTCTTTCATTTCTCTGAAACGGAGAAAAGATTACTATGTGGAAAGCTATATGCGGAAAACGATTAAGGAATCTCCCTATACACCGGGTATTTCGGTAATTGCCCCTGCTTTCAATGAAGAAAAGACAATCATTGATAACGTGAACTCTATGCTCGCATTGGAATACCCGCTTTTCGAGGTGGTGATTGTAAATGACGGAAGCACGGACAGTACGTTGAAGAAGATGATTGAACATTACGAACTGATAGAAGTGCCCTATGCCTATATTGAGCGAATCAAAACCAAACCGTTCAGAAGACTCTTCAAATCTACCAGTCCGAAATACAGTCGACTCATCGTTGTAGACAAAGAGAATGGAGGAACCAAAGCGGATGCATCCAATGCAGGTATCAATGTTTCTTCATATCCTTATTTCATCTGTACGGACGTAGACTGTATCTTAGAGAAATATGCTCTTTACCGCTGTATATCGCCCATCATATCTTCCGATAAACAGGTAATCGCAGTCAGCGGAACGATGTTGATGGCAAACGGATGCGTAGTGAAAGACGGGCAGATAGTAGACGTGAGAACTCCGCGTACTCCGATTCCGCTTTTCCAGAACCTCGAATACATGCGTTCCTACCTGATTGGTAAGATGGGATGGTCTGCAATCAATGGTATGCCGAATGTTTCCGGTGGATTCGGTCTTTTCGACCGTTCCGTAGCCATTGCAGCCGGAGGATACGACGGTACTTCCTTTGCAGAAGATATGGACCTCATTACCCGCATGGTAGGATACATGTGCGACTTCTCCCGTCCTTATAAGATTATTCAGATTCCTGATACTTGCTGTTGGACGGAAGGACCTCCCAACTTGGCGATGCTTTACCGTCAACGTACCCGTTGGGCACGAGGATTGTTCCAGACACTTAGTATCCACCATAAGATGATTTTCAAGAAAACATATAAACAGATGGGATTGCTGAC
>NZ_JBCOCI010000446.1:0-1185 GCF_040929485.1 Phocaeicola sp. RTP21198st1_B8_RTP21198_201120
ATCCAGTACACCCTTGTCCTGAGCCATCTTGACGGCAGTAAGTGTAGCGAGCTTACCATGGCTCTTGTGAAACTCGATGAGCTTGTCAATCTCCACATCACACACGCCATCGCCATAGGTCATGAGGAAAGGCTCGTTGCCCACATACTGTTGGATGCGCTTGATGCGGCCACCGGTCATGGTATTGTAGCCGGTATCGACTACAGTTACTTTCCAAGGCTCCATATTGGTCTGATGAACGGTCATCTCGTTCTTACCATTGCGGTAGTCGAAGGTGACGTCAGAATTGTGAAGGAAGTAGTTGGCAAACCACTCCTTGATATACTCCTGCTTGTAACCTGCACAGATGATAAACTCAGTATGTCCATAGTAGGCATACTCCTTCATGATGTGCCAAAGAATAGGCATACCGCCAATCTCGATCATTGGCTTGGGTTTGAACTGGCTTTCTTCACTGATGCGTGAGCCGAAGCCACCGGCAAGAAGAACTACTTTCATATAGTTTTGACTAAGTTTCTAATTACTAATGTTTGGCAATTTTCATAAGTTCTCGTAAATACATATCAGCAACAATCTCGTCTGTTAACTGATTGACAGTTTTCCTCGCAGCATCAGCTATTGAATCTAATTCGAGACATGACATTGATTCTATCCTGTCGAGAATATTTTTTAATTCCGTGTAATTGCCTGATTCGCACAAAAAACCATTTATTCCATCTTGAATAATCCCATCCATTCCTTCGCCACGCGACGCTATGGTAATACAGCCGTTTGCCATTGCTTCAATGTATACTAATCCGAACGCCTCACCAGAACTAATCATTATGAAACACTTTGTTTCTTGTAGTAATTTACAAACTTTTTCGCGAGGGACACGACCAGCAAAGTTTACCATTTGTGCCATCTTGTACTTTTGCGATAAAGCCTTTAAATCACTCTGCATTGCTCCAGTTCCTATATAATTAATAAAATAAGAGCCTTTGTCATTCTTTAAAGCTTCAAGTAAAGCCTCAGGATGCTTTCTTTTTACCATAATACCAACGTACGTATAAATTCGTCTTCGACTTGAGACAGAGTCTACCTCATTAGGTATTAACGCTTGAGGTATTCCCGAATAGCACATAAATTGCTGTTTATCACTAAGGTCAAACTGTTTTATACAATCTTGGCGAATAGGTTCAGAAC
>NZ_JBCOCI010000447.1:0-1181 GCF_040929485.1 Phocaeicola sp. RTP21198st1_B8_RTP21198_201120
CCGTATAATCGCCTCCATCGTCACAGCGCTTAGATTATTCACAACATCCGCCGTCGCACTTCCCTTATCAAATCCTGGAACGGTAACATAGACATTCTTGAGATTCATTGCCGTTGTTATAGCACTAGAGCGACGCACCAGATAATACATTGTGCGTGAGCCGTCCATTACTCCCACTCCTTCAGCCCCGCCAATAGAAAGCGGACAGAGGTAAGTGGCGTCAATCTCCAGTTCGTCGAGTTTCAAGAATCGAATACTGATGTCTTCCGAAGTCGTTTTTCCGGCAGGAATTGTAACGGACTCCTGCGATAATTGATAATGTTCGGCAGGCAACATCTCATAATGAGTGTCATTCTTCGCATTATATACACCGACTAATGAAGGATCTACCTTTAAACTTACCTTGGAATCATCCCCTGCAGGATATGACAATTTCACTGTAAACGTTTTCGTCTGGCTCGTTACTTTACGATTAAAAGTAAAAGTTTCCGTATTCTTACTAGCAGCCACATTCAGGTATGCCGAATTATCGAACGGTGACTTTTCGCTGTAATCCGTATTATCACAGGCAACCAGCAGAAATAACAAAACTGCAGCTGCAAAGCACTGATAAAGTTTATGTATTCTCATAGCTTACATCGTTTAATGAACCGAAGCAGGATTCAGGAATTGAATACCTCCACGGGTCTGTTTATAAATAATATCAGTATCGTAGTAATCGGCAGAGATATTGTAAATAGCAATACCTCCCAATGGCGTTTCCATATTGAGAGCACCGTAAGCAGCTCCGGCGATGGCATTGCGCGTCACTCCGTTATTGTCGGTTAATGTACCGTCAGGAGTGACGGCCAACAGCAGACGATCCGGTGCGGCCTTGCCATATCCGGTGGCATAGAGCACGGAGGTTTCTATATCATATTCATCGGATGCAGCGGAAATATCAAGTACGAAATAGTTGAAAAGGCTGCGCTGCGCTTCCGGCAACAATGAAGGGGTACCTTCAAAAACTAACAGACACGGTGTCTGTCCCAAAGCATCTACCAGTGGCTTTAACACCGAAACATCTACCGCAGAGCCTTCCGAACCGAGGGCAATCCCGTCAAATGTCCCTGTACGCACTGCCTCAACAGCAGAGGTAATAGAGGTATTCTGTTTATCTTTAGCCGTGCAATCTATATAGT
>NZ_JBCOCI010000448.1:0-1177 GCF_040929485.1 Phocaeicola sp. RTP21198st1_B8_RTP21198_201120
GATACAATATATTCAATACGGAACCTTCTTCATAAATACCGACTTTCAGTCCGGCATCCATATTAAAAGGTATATTACCGATCAGCATACCGAAGCCGATAGGAATCAGCAGCATCGGTTCGAACTCTTTGGCTACCGCCAAATAGATGAACCCCAAACCCACAAGAATCATAACGACATGCCCTACAGTAGCATTTGCAAAGCCCGTGTATGTCCAGAAGTCGGCGAGGTTATTTCCTAAAAAGTTTATAAAATCTCCCATATTATTCAATAATTACGAGGTCATTACCTTCAAGAACAGAGTCTCCCTTGTTGACGTTGATGGCAGTAATCTTACCGTCCTTATCCGCATTGATATTGTTTTCCATCTTCATGGCTTCCAATATGATAATGGTCTGTCCTTTCTTTACAGTATCGCCTACATTCACTTTGATGTCGAGGATAACACCCGGCAGCGGAGATTTCACTCCTGATTTTCCGGTAGACGGAGCAGTCGGTTTCACTACCTGAGTAGGAGCAGTAGGAGCATTAGGCATAGGACGTACTGTTACAGGTTTGGCAGCAGGCTTCGGCTGTTTCTCCATTTCCACTTTATAGTGTGTACCGTTCACTTCTACATGAGCGATATTATCTTCAATATCTCCGATGGTTACTTTATATGAGTTACCGTTGATTTTATATTTATATTCTTTCATCGTTTTAACTTTTTAAAAGGTGACTTACTTTCTGGGAGGAGTTTCACGCAAAGTGTAAATCTTCGAACTCCATGGTGAGTAACTGCGTTTTACGCGAGTGATGGTCAGTACCGTTTCTTCTACGTCGTGCACTTCATCCTGCATTTCGTGCAATGCCATAGAAATCGCAGCGTAAACTTCGCCCGGAGCCTGTGACAGTTCCTTAGCTTCATGCTTGTCAATGCCTTTAGATTTCATAGCATTGCGCTTGCTCAAATTTACAGCTACTTTTCCTACAATCTTGAAGGCAATAAAGAGAAGAATCAATCCGCAGAATACTACACTCATGGCAGAGATGGACATGCCGACACCGTCAGCATCATGCTCTTCGAATTTTTCCATCTTGGCATTGCTGTCAAGAGTTTTGTTGTTCGTACTCGGGGTCACGTATTTGTCACCACTTCCACCTTTTACCTCCCACTCCGCTGCTCCGTCGCTGCCAC
>NZ_JBCOCI010000449.1:0-1177 GCF_040929485.1 Phocaeicola sp. RTP21198st1_B8_RTP21198_201120
CTATAATACGTTTTGGGAGAGATTTCTACTTAATGCAATGAAAAAAAGAAAGAAGCCTCTATCTCTCGAGCCGCAAGAACAAATAATATAAAATATAGAACAAGAAAAAGTATCTAATTTGCCAATTCAGCTAATAATTAGCAGTCTACACCGTTAAAATTGCATAAATAGGAGGCAATGTATTATAACACTAATTATAATATATTAGTTTTGTAAATGTTTAAATAGCAAGCAAAATCAACAAATACGTCAAGATATACAACTTATGACAATTATTAAAAGACGGACAGAAGATACTTTAATAAAGATAGGAGTGATATGCATTTACATGCTTCTATCCATTAACCTAACTTATGCCCAAATAAAAAATATAACAGGAATCATCATTGATGAGGAAAGCCGGGAACCATTGACAGGTGCTTCTGTCACAGTGAAAGGCAGTCGGCAAGGCTGTATTTCAGATCTGGATGGAAAGTTTAGTCTTCAACCAACCCTCCCCGGACAGCAAATGCTGGTTATTTCTTACATAGGATACCAAACTATCGAAGTGCCTGCCCGGCATAATATGATGGAAATCCGGTTGCGTCCGAACGTGAACGAACTGGATGAAGTAGTAGTGCAGGTAGCGTATGGCACTGTCCTCAAAAGATCAATTACCGGGGCTGTTTCCGTAGTGGACAGTAAGCAAATCGAAATGCGTCCGGTCAGTTCTGTTATCTCCGTGCTCAACGGAGCAGTACCGGGGCTACAGACAATTGACGGAGTGGGGCAGCCTGGTATCGAAGCGGAAGTCCGGATCCGGGGATACAGTTCGGTGAACGGAAGCAATAAGCCGCTTTACGTGGTAGACGGTATGCCCTATACGGGATGGATCACCGATCTTAATCCGGCAGACATAGAAAGCGTCAGCGTACTGAAAGATGCTGCTTCATGCGCATTGTACGGTAGCCGGGCTTCGAATGGTGTGATTTTAATTACCACCAAAAAGGCGAAGAAACAGGGAGTTTCTCTTCAACTGGACATTCGCCACGGCTTCAGCGCGCGTGGACAGGGTGATTACGAACGTATGAATGCCAATCAATTCATGGAAACGATGTGGCAGGGGTATCGCAACCAGCTTATCAGCAACGGCAGTAGTCCCGAAGAAGCGACCATCGCCACCAACAATGACATTATC
>NZ_JBCOCI010000450.1:0-1176 GCF_040929485.1 Phocaeicola sp. RTP21198st1_B8_RTP21198_201120
TTGTCGCAAGTCCAACAGGCGTTATTCCAATAATAAAGCTATGTGTAAGATTGAGTTAGATAAAATATACAATGAAGATTGTATCGAAGGAATGAAACGTATTCCAGATAAAAGCATTGATGCTATAATATGCGATCTTCCATACGGTACCACTCAAAGTAAATGGGATACAATAATTCCATTTGAACCTCTATGGGAACAATACAAACGTATCATTAAAGACAATGGGGCTATTGTATTGTTTGGTGCGGAACCCTTTTCCAGCTATTTAAGACTAAGTAATATCGATTGGTATAAATATGACTGGGTTTGGGACAAAGTGAAAGGAGTTGGCTTTCTAAATGCTAAGAAGCAACCTCTCCGTAATCATGAATTGATTAGTGTATTCTACAAAAAGCAATGTACCTATAATCCTCAAAAAACATCTGGTCATGAAAGGAAAAAAACTTTCAGATCAAAAAACTGCCAAACAGAAGTGTACGGAGCAATGAATCAGGATTACCATTATGATTCAACAGAAAGGTATCCGCGTAGTATACAAATCTTCAAAACTGATACACAGAACTCTTCGCTTCATCCTAACCAAAAGCCACTGAAGTTGTTGGAATATCTTGTTAAGACTTATACTAATGAAGGCGAAATTGTATTAGATAATTGCATCGGAAGTGGTACCACTGCTGTAGCCTGTATAAATACTAATAGACATTTTATCGGCTTTGAAAATTTGGGAAAGCATTATTATACAGCCTGTGAACGTGTATTACAGGCTATGCGAGAACCCAAATTAGCATTATAAACTAACGTAAAACAAGAATAGAAAGGAACATTATGAAAAAAGTAAATTCTCCAGTCGTTTCAGTGAGTCTGAATAGCTATCATCAGCTGTCTGATGCAAATGAACAAACAGGTCTTTCAAACAATTCCACTGACGCATATCTCCAAAATGAAGAATTATCTTCCATAGGTGGGGATTCTCAACGAACAATGGGAACATCCTTGCCGCCAGTGCATTGTAGTAATCTCGGTGATGTACAGGTTGCTTTAAAATCTGGAGCCAAAGATGTAGAAATCCCCGATAATGTGTATCGCGAACTAATTGAGGCTGCTGAGAAAGGAGGTCATTTAGATAATCCTGGTGAGCTGGGGCAAAATGGCGGCATACTATTAGATTACAAC
>NZ_JBCOCI010000451.1:0-611 GCF_040929485.1 Phocaeicola sp. RTP21198st1_B8_RTP21198_201120
GTGTGGTTGCCATCAATTCCACTTCAAAGCCGGGAGCCGATAAAGCTTCTTTGTTGATTCGTGGTAAGTCCACTTGGGGAGAAGCTGCTCCGTTAGTATTGGTGGACGGTATCGAACGTGACTTCAACGATGTCGATGTGAACGAAATTGAATCTATTTCCGTACTGAAAGACGCTTCGGCAACTGCGGTTTACGGTGTGAAAGGTGCGAACGGCGTTATCTTGCTGACAACCAAACGCGGACTCGAACAGAAACCGGAAATCTCATTCACTGCTAACTTCGGTTTTAAACAACCTTCTGCCGCTCCTGAATGGTCTGACTATGTGACCTCTATGAAACAGTATAACAGAGCACAGGCTAATGATGGTAACTGGGGAGCAATGGTTCCCGAGTCTACCATTGCCGCATGGGAAAATGCGTATGCTACCGGAAATTACGGTCCGTATAACGATGTCTTTCCCGAAGTGGACTGGTGGAAAGAACTGGTAAAGAATGTAGGTTATGAACAGGCTTATAATCTTAATGTACGCGGTGGTACGAAGAAAATGAGTTATTTCGTATCCTTGGGTTATTTGCATGACGGAGATATTTTTAATACTACCAAACAAGAG
>NZ_JBCOCI010000451.1:621-1176 GCF_040929485.1 Phocaeicola sp. RTP21198st1_B8_RTP21198_201120
TCAGAATATAGCCTGTCTAATGAATGAAGGAGGTAGTCGTAATATTAAACAGCATCAAGGTTTTTACGATGTAATCCTGAATCAAAAGCTGGACTTCATTACAAAGGGGTTATCATTGAAAGCATCGTTGTCTTACACTACTTCTTCATCATGGACCACCCAGATCATGCCGGGTAAGATTTTGGGTAAAGACGATCTGGTTGCCCAGCGTACGCATATTCGTATGAATCGTGTGTATGATTACGCTAATCCTATTTACAATGCTGATGGAACAATTACTTATAATTATACCGAGAAACGTTATCCGGATGAAAACGCTCCCGGAGATTTACCTGTTGGTGGGGTTTATGACGGCTTCAAGGCTTACGGGCGTAAACTTTATTACGAATTAGCATTGAATTACAACCGCCAGTTTGGCGATCACGATGTAAGTGCCTTGTTTGTGTTTAACCGTAAGATGAACGAATCGACAAATCAGAATGTGATGAACTTCCCGGCTTACGAAGAAGATTGGGTAGGTCGTGTCACTTACAACTTCAAAGAGCGTTATCTTGC
>NZ_JBCOCI010000452.1:0-1175 GCF_040929485.1 Phocaeicola sp. RTP21198st1_B8_RTP21198_201120
TACGATTCCTTCTCTCCATCATAACCCCATTTCACGTACACTGCGCCCCAAGTAAATCCGGCACCGAATGCAGTGAAAATGATGTTATCGCCTTTCTTGAGTTTATCTTCATAATCCCAGATACACAGAGGAAGTGTAGCGGCACTCGTGTTACCGTAATGCTCAATATTTACCAACACTTTATCCATTGGCACATCCATACGGTGAGCCACAGCCTCGATAATACGGACATTCGCCTGATGCGGAACAATCCAGTTGATACTATCTTTCGTCAGACCATTCTTTTCTGCGATAGCAGCAGAGACATCCGACATGTTGGATACAGCATATTTAAATACTGTTCTTCCTTCCTGGTGCAAATAGTGCATTTTATTGTCTACTGTGAAATAAGACGGAGGACAAACCGAACCACCAGCTTTCATGTGGAGGAAAGGCAAACCTTTGCCATCTGTTCTCAGTATCGAATCCATGATTCCGTAATCTTCCGTAGTGGGCTCCACCATAAAGGCAGCAGCACCATCACCGAAAATAGGGCATGTAGCACGATCTGTATAGTTAACCATTGACGACATCTTATCGGCACCGACAATGATAATTTTCTTATATCTTCCCGAACGAATGAAATTAGCAGCTGTCTCCATCAAATACAGGAATCCGCTACAAGCAGCCTGCAAGTCGAAGGCAAAAGCATTCTTTAGTCCGAGTTTATCACAAAGAATAGAAGCTGTAGAAGGGAAGTGATAGTCAGGAGTAGTGGTAGCAACAACAACCAAATCGATATCATCAGGATTAGCACCAGTCTTCTTCATCAACTGTTTGGCAGCTTTGCGTGCCATGTATGAACTACCTAATCCTTCCTCATTCAGAATATGTCTTTCCTTTACTCCGATACGAGTCATAATCCATTCGTCGTTGGTATCCACCATTTTTGATATCTCGTCGTTAGTCAAGATATAATCGGGTACGTACCCGCCGACTCCTGTGATTACTGCATTTATTTTTTCCATCAAACCTATTTTAAATTAGCAATACTATAATACTTAAAGCAGCCGGAGAGTTTCACCCCCAGGCTGTTTTCAGTATAACTGTACTAATTATACAGCTGCTTCTTTCTCAATAGCGAGCTTGCCTCTGTAATAGCCACAAGCACCACATACAGTGTGGTAAACGTGCCA
>NZ_JBCOCI010000453.1:0-1174 GCF_040929485.1 Phocaeicola sp. RTP21198st1_B8_RTP21198_201120
GCTCGATGGCAGACAAATATAGTTGCAAAGCCTCTTCGGTTTTGTCCATTTTATCGAGAATAAAGGCCCTTTTCAACGTACCATTCTCGTAATCCGGGAAGTGAAGGGTGATGGTGTCCAATGTGGCAAGTGCTTCATTGTAGCGTTTCATATTGATATAACAACTCAAGGCTTTTTCCCATGCGGCACCGTTCACGTCGTTGTCTACATGTTTTTGAGATACAAACAATACGTGCGGCAATGCTTCCGCATACAGACCGAGTTCCATCAGCTTTTCGGCTTTCTTCATGTGCTGTGCGCTCATGGCAAGCGTAATGTCATAATCATCAGGATACATCTCGTACATCTTTTTCAGCGTTGAATAGGCAAGATCATCCTCATTCATCTGGCGATAAAGCATATATTCTTTATAGAGAATTCCTTTATCATTGTTGCCATATTGTTTTTTAGCCTCTCTGATATAGAAGAGGGCATCGTCGGTATATCCGCGGGTGACGGAAGTGTTCAATAAATAGTCTAATGCTTCCTTGTTCTTGTTGCCTCCTTCGTAGGCCATGCCATATAATACATAAGGGTCCCGCTGTTTCTCTGCACGGGCAGCTTCCATCAATAAGTCGTTGTACATACGCCGTATGGCAGGACTATTGTTTCTCTTCATTTGCTCGCGTATAAATGCCAGTGCTTCCGGATAACGCGCCAATTCACTGAGGATACTTGCCCTTTTGACGATGAGGGCACCACTTCCCGGTATGGCAGCCAAACCGTTGGATGACCAGCCTAGAGCTGCTTCCCGGTTTCCTTCCTGTAAATGCAGGTTGATGATGTCCAGGTAATATTCTTAGTTTTGAGGAGATACTTTGATTAGCTCCGTCAGTCTCTCGATCGCTTCTTTCCGGTTACCGCCTTTTTTCATTTGTTGGTAGCCTACTTCCATGCTGTAGATGTAATCCTTCCTTAGAATGGTATCGTTCGGGTAAATCTGATTGATTCGTTTCAACAGGCGATCCGCTTCCACATCGTTGTTCTGCTTGCGGTATAGTTCAATCTTCCTTCGCCATAAGCCTCTCCAATACGGATTCACTTCCAGCAACTCATTAACGTAGCAAATGGCACTGGAGTAGTTTTCGGTAATATCTTCCACGTCTACCAGCAGGTGTTTGGCTTTTAAGTTTAT
>NZ_JBCOCI010000454.1:0-1173 GCF_040929485.1 Phocaeicola sp. RTP21198st1_B8_RTP21198_201120
ATTCTGTATTAACTCTTCGTCTTCCGGATGAAGAACAATCCCGTCTTTTACTTTCACAGAAGACATGCTGGAATTGAAATAGTCCTTTAAAAGCATTTGTCTCGACAGCAGATTTTCTATGGTGGATATAACCTGCCTCGGGTGAAATGGTTTGACGATATAAGCATCCGCACCATGGTTAAAGGCATTAATCTGGTCTTCTACAGAAGCCTTTGCCGATATTCCTATGATTGGAATATAACTTGTTTTCAAATCGGATTTCAATTTATTAATCAAGCTCAAGCCGTCCATATTGGGCATGACAATATCACTTATAATAATATCAGGATGATTATGTTCTATCTCTTTCAAAGCCTCCACGCCGTCTTTTGCTTCGTGTATCACATAATCAAAGAGGACATCTTTCAGCAGGTCTCTGATATTCTTTTCATCTTCCACTATCAGTATGACAGTATCTTTGCGAGGGGATAAGTGATCCTGCCCGTTCTTTTCTTTCTGCAACGAATCTTTTTCATCCGTTACAACAAGTGAATGATCGGATGGCAAAGAAGGAATCACGACTGAAAATTCAACACTTTTTCCCAGTTCACTATTTACACTTATCTGCCCGCCTAATAATTCAACCAGACTCTTTGTTAGATTTAAACCTATGCCATTGCTGACAGAGTTACCCAATTTAGGAGTATCAAATATCTTATACTTATCAAATATCTCTGCCATCTGTTGTTCTGTTAATCCCTTACCGGAATTTCTTACGAGCAAGTATAAGGTTTTATCAGGCTCATTTTGTGATATCTCAACATGAATATATCCATAACGAGGAGTATATTTGAACGCATTCGACAGTAAATTGAATATAATTTTTTCCAAAGCATTGCGGTCGGAATAGATCTCTGACGTATCATGAGTCTCTACCTTGAAGTCTATTTTATTCTCTTTCAGGATATCCACATAATTGTTGGAAGCATATTCCATCAATGATTTTACGTTCACATTTTCAGGATGCAAATCCATATTGCTCGATTTAGTTTTACGAAACTCCATCAACTCACTAATCAGCTTCTGCATCCTTTCGGCATTATTCTTTATTATTTGGAGATATTTCTTTGTACTACCATCTAACCCGTCCTGTTCCAACAAGTGCTGTGCAGGTGTATAAATCAAAGTTAGGGG
>NZ_JBCOCI010000455.1:0-1173 GCF_040929485.1 Phocaeicola sp. RTP21198st1_B8_RTP21198_201120
GCTAATACCCTTTATTGGAATGTGAAAGTGGGAGACCGCCTGATGGCGAATTCAGCCTGGAGATTTAAATTGTATGGAACGAAGATCTTTACGGATGTTCGTGGTGATGAATCGATTACATATAAAGTGGCTGTAATTTCGAATGGTGATTCTGAAGTTGTATGGTTGGCTGAAAACCTTCGAACTACTAAATTGAATACAGGTGAATCGCTTATTTGTGAAGGACAGGAAAATGACAAATCTCAATGTTTCCCTGCCGAAGAAGCTAAGAAGAGTGCAACTACTCTTGTTCCGGATGCAATCCGTAAAGTTGCCGGAATGTATTATCGTATCGGATTGATAGGTGATAATTCATCATCAGTAACTTGGCCGAATTTGTTAGCTCCTGAAGGGTGGCGGGTTCCTGAATTACAGGATTATGTAAATCTGGCCAAAGCTTCTTTGGATGTTTGTGATTATCTGGAGGTCTTGAGATGTCCGGAAGTCTATCCTTCCCTACAGATTGGTGATAAAAAGCTAAAGAAAGATCTGATGAATTCTTGGGGGATGAATATGGCCCCATGTGGTACAAATAGAGATGGAAGTCTGTATATCAAAGAATTTGGAGATCTGGATGGATTGCATATGGTTTTTGCCATAAATAGTGTTTCTCAATTTGCTACGTTGGAGATTGCCGCTGCAACAGCTAAAGGAGGAGCAAGAGCCATTGCTTTAGGAAAGAATGCTCCGATAGTAGTTCGTCTGATATATACTGGTGATGATAAATAATCAATGATAGAAAAAGAGATAAAATGATTGAGTGCTTTAAGAAAATATTTAGTAAAGTTTTGTTTGTAGTGCTTTGCAGTGTGACTTCTATGTCGATATGTGCACAAGAGAGCTTATCACTGTCAAACGGGAAAATAAATATTTTATGGGAAAAGCATGAAGGTAAATGGGTAATGACATTGTTTGAAGGAAAAACCCCCGAAGGATATAAGATGTTTGGTCGTCCTTCGGGGAAATATAACCTCATTTATGACAATGTAAAGCCGACCATAAAACCTTTAGCTATCGTAGAGAATGGAGATACATTAGACTTTCCTGAACAAACATTCAGGTATGTGAAGCCTGATTTCTTGAGAGCCATCTCTGCGGTTCCTATGAATAGAGCTGGTAGATACTCCACCTTCT